>CAYZDB010000156.1:0-6835 GCA_964476985.1 uncultured Acidobacteriota bacterium
GATAGCGCCAGGGGGAGTGCCACGGGGGCCGCGTTAGGCGACGGATTGGGCAGCATTCTGCTGGGAAGCACGGTGGGCCGGCGCGACGCCCGGGTCCGCGGCCGAGCGCGGGCGCGGCGCCGCCGAGGGCGTCCTTACCGTTGACCCAACTCGATTAGCCGTCAACAGGCCCGTCTTGGAGCGGGGCCGCCCGCGTTGGCTCGCCGGTGGTGGGCTGCAGGACGTCGCCCGCTCACCCCGCCACGAAGTAGTGCGCCTCCGGGTGGTGGAACACCAGCGCCGAGACCGACGCCTCCGGGTCCATCATGAAGCCGTCGGTCAGCCGGACGCCGATCTTCTCCGGCTCGAGCAGGCGGAAGAGCGTCGCCTGGTCCTCCAGCGCCGGGCAGGCCGGGTAGCCGAACGAGACGCGCAGACCGCGGTAGCGCGTGCGGAACATCTCGGACAGCGTCAGCCCGGGAGGGTCGGCGAACCCCCACGCGGTGCGGAGCCGGGCGTGCAGCCACTCGGCCGTCGCCTCGGCCAGTTCCAGGGCCGTCGCCGCGAGGGCGTGCGAGCGCAGGTACTCGCCCTGCTGCTTCAGCGCCTCGACCCGCTCGCGCACGCCGCTCCCGGCCGTCACGACGAAGAGCGCCACGCTGTCGGGGCGGCCGTCCGCGGGCTCCACCCAGTCCGCGATGCAGAGCCGCTCGCGGTCGCGCTGGCGCGGGAAGACGAAGCGCGCGACCTCCGGCCCGCCGGGCCGCTCGCGCAGGGCCAGCGCGTTGCCGTCGCTCGCGGCGGGGAAGAAGCGGAAGACGCCGCGCGGCCGGAGCCAGCCCTCGGCCTGCCCCTCGCGCACGAGTCCCGTCACCAGCTCCTTCAGGGAGGCCAGCTTCTCGTTCCCTTCGCCGTGTTCGCCGCGGACGTTCCCCTTCACCCCGAGGTGCCGGCCGTAGAGCATCTGGTCGTTGACCCAGCCCAGCATCTCTAGCGCGTTCGCTTCCAGGCAGTGGCGCTCGAAGCCGGGGGCCTTCGGGATGTCGGGGGCGGGCGCGACGGCGCGCACCGGGATGGCCGCGGCCGCGGCCTCCGCCGCCGGCGCGGGTTCGCTCGTCGCGACGGCGCTCGCGCCTTCCGCCTCGCGCAGCCGTGCGACCGCCGACTCCAGCCCCGGCCGCTCGCGCGGATCGACGATCCGGTTGGCCAGCGCCAGCCCGTCCATCGCGTCCTTGGCGTAGAGCACGATCCCGTCGTAGGCCGGCGCGATCCGCGTCTCGGTGAACTTCCGCGTCAGCGCCGCGCCGCCGCACAGGACCGGGACCGCGATCCCCATCGCCTTCAGGTCGGCCGCGGTGACCGCCATCTGCTGCGCCGACTTCACCAGGAGCCCCGACAGCCCGACGATCGCCGGCCGGTGCTCCTCGATCGCGCGGGCCAGCGTCACCGGGTCGACCTTGATCCCCAGGTCCTTCACCGCGAAGCCGTTGTTGGCGAACAGGATCGAGACCAGGTTCTTGCCGATGTCGTGGACGTCCCCCTTGACGGTCGCCAGCACGACGGTGCCCTTCTGCGGCTCCGCCCCGGGCTCCATGTAGCGCTCGAGGTACGAGACCGCGGCCTTCATCACCTCGGCCGACTGCAGCACCTCGGCCACGATCAGCTCGTTGTTGCCGAACAGCCGGCCGACCTCGCCCATCCCGTCGAGCAGCGGGCCGTTGATCACGTCGAGCGGCGCGTAGCGCGAGAGCGCCTCCTCGAGGTCGTCCTCCAGCCCCTCGCGCCGGGCCTCGACGATCCGCCGCGAGAGCCGCGTCTCGATCGGCGTCTTCGCCAGCGCGTCGTCGGTCTCGCGGCGGCGCTCTTCCCGGAACAGCGCGGTGAAGCGCGCGATCGGGTCCTCGCCGCGGTCGTAGAGCAGGTCCAGCGCGGCCTCGCGCTCGTCGTCCGGGATCTGCGCGTAGCGGACCAGCTTCTCCGAGTTGACGATCGCCAGGTCCAGCCCGGCTTCGACGCACTCGTGCAGGAAGACCGAGTTGAGGACCTCGCGCCCCGCGGGCGGCAGGCCGAAGCTGACGTTGCTGACGCCGAGCAGCGTCTTGACGCCGGGGAGGTGCTGCTTGATCGCGCGCACCCCGTGGATGGTCTCCCGCGCCGAGCCCTTGTAGTTCACGTCGCCGGAGGCGCAGGGGAAGACCAGCGGGTCGAAGATCAGGTCGGTCGGGTGCAGGCCGTACTTGCCGGTCAGCAGCTCGTACTCGCGCCGCGCGACCGCCAGCTTGCGCTCGGCGGTCAGCGCCATCCCCTGGACGCGGTCCTCGTCGATCGTTCCGACGACCAGCGCCGCGCCGTAGCGGCGCGCCAGCGGCACGATCCGCTCGAAGCGCTCCTCGCCGTCCTCCAGGTTGACGGAGTTGACGATCGCCTTGCCGGGGACCTTCTTCAGCGCGGCCTCGATCACCGCGGCGTCGGTGGAGTCGATCATCAGCGGGACGCGGACCATCCGGGTCAGGGCGTCGAGCAGCATCGCAGTGTCGGCGGCCTCGTCGCGGTCCGGGTCGGCCAGGCAGACGTCGAGGATGTGCGCCCCCGCCGCGACCTGCCCGCGCCCCAGCTCGGCCGCCCGCTCGAAATCGCCCTCCGCGACCAGCCGCTTGAACTTGCGCGAGCCGATCACGTTGGTCCGCTCGCCGACCTGCAGCGGGCGGCGGTCCTCCTCCAGCGACAGGTACTCGATCCCCGAGACGCGCCCCCAGCGCGTCGTCAGCGGCACGCGCGGCGCGAAGCGCGGCGCCAGCGCGGCGAAGGCCTTGACGTGCGGGGCAGTCGTACCGCAGCAGCCGCCGATCGCGTTGAGCCAGCCCTCGGCCAGGAAGCGCTCGAAGACCGCGGCCATGTGCTCGGGCGTTTCCGAGTAGCGGCCGTTCTCGTCCGGGAGGCCGGCGTTGGGGACGCAGGCGATCGGGCACTCGGCGATCGCGGCCAGCGAGCGGATCGGGTCGGCCATGAACGACGGCCCGACCGCGCAGTTCAGGCCGAAGTAAAGCAGCTCGCGCTGCTCGACCGTGGTGTAGAACGCCTCCGCGCTCTGCCCGCAGAGCGTCACGCCCGAGGCCTCGACCGTCACCGAGAGCGCGACCGGCAGGGTGCGGCCCAGCTCGGCGAAGGCGTCGTCGATCCCGCAGAAGGCGGCCTTGGCGTTGAGCGGGTCGGAGACCGTCTCGACCAGCAGGTAGTCCGCGCCCCCCTCGATCAGCCCCAGCGCCTGGACCCGGTAATGGTCGGCGAGCTGGTCGAAGGTCACGCCGCCGGTCAGCAGGATCGACTTGGTCGTCGGGCCCATCGAGCCGGCGACGAAGCGCGGGCGGCGGGCCCCGCCCGGGCCGGGCGCCTCGGCCGCCTCGAACTCGTCGCACGCCGCGCGCGCGATCTTGGCCGCGCGGCGGTTGATCTCGCGAGCCCGCTCGGCCAGCCCGAACTCGGCCAGCACCAGCGGCGTCCCGCCGAAGGTGTCGGTCTCGACGATGTCCGCGCCGGCCGCGAGGTACTCGCGATGGACCGTGGCCACCAGCTCCGGGCGGTGCAGGACCAGCGCCTCGTAGCACCCCTCGTGCTCCGCGCCGCCGAAGTCGGCGGCGGTCAGCGTCTCCTGCTGCAGGCGCGTGCCGGTCGCCCCGTCGAGGACGAGGACGCGCTGGCGGAGCAGCTCGGCGAGGGAGGGGCGGGACATGCGGGGAGGATAGCGTGCGGCCGGGCTACGGCACACGGGCCGGGGCCTGCGGGCGGGGCCGCCGGGCGGATCGATCAGCCGGGCGGCGGCTCGTCCAGCCCGCGCAGCCGCAGGCCCGGGAACCGCGCGAAGTCGCGGTCGCAGGTCAGCAGGTCGGTCGCGCCGTGCTCGAGGCAGAGCGCCGCGATCTGCGCGTCGAAGACGAGGTTCCCGCGGGCGTCGCCGCGCCGAGCGCACTCCGCGAGCAGTCGCGGGAACCCGGGGCCCGGGTAGAGCACGCGGACGCTCGGGCTCGCGAGCAGGCCGTCCAGCGCGGCCAACGCATCGGCCGCGGGGGTGGGAGGGTCGAACAGCCGGGGGTGGGTGACGACCCGCAGGAACTCGCCGAGGCAGAAGACGGGCAGGCCCCAAGGGATCGGCCCCGTCGCCAGCGCTCGCAGCCAGGCCAGCGCCGCCGCGTGCTCCGCCCGGCCCGGGCGCTGAGCGTGGACCAGCACGTTGGTGTCGACGGCGATCACCGGTGGCCCTCGCCGCCCCCCTCCATCTCGTCGTAGAGGGCATCCCGGTCGTTGAGATCGACGCCTGGGAGAGCGCGGCCTTCCGTGGTGATCCACCGGAAGCTGTAGACGCGGGTGTCGGGCCGTCGATGGACGAGCGCCTCCCGCAGCGCCTCCTCGACCACGGCGGTGATGGTCGTTCCGGTGTCGGCCGCGCGACGCCGGACGAGCTTCATAAGCTCGTCGTCGAGGTCGAGGGTAGTCCTCATGCAGAAAAACATACCGCACTTGCAGCGATCTGCAAAGCATCGTTTCCCGGCCCCGGGAAGGCCCGCCCACGGGCCCCGGCCGGGGCTCCGGAGGCCCCGCGGCGACCGCGCCCGGAACGCCCGGCAACCCCCGCGTTGACAGCCCTCCCCCCCGGGGGCACAGTCCGGCCCCGTGTTCGCCGACCTCGAATCGCCCGGCCGGCCGGCCGCCCCTCCGGCCCGCCTGAAGGACCGCCTGGCCGACCCGCGCCCGCTGGTCGCGGTCGAGTTGCGCCCGCCGCGCCGCGACCTCGACGGGATCCACGCGATGGAGGCCTGGATCGACGCCTACCACGCGGTCCAGCGGCTGTCCGAGAGCGACACCGTGGTCTTCCTGACCGACAACGCGATCGGCAGCAGCGAGGAGGAGAACCTCGGCCACCTCGTGCGCAATCTCGGCCCGGCCGCGCGGCGCGAGCGGATCGTCCCGTTCCTGACGCTCAAGCACCCGCTCGACTACTGCCGCCGCTACGCGGGCCGCGCGCGGCGCGAGCGCTTCCCAGGGCTGGTCGTGCTGGGGGGAGACGCGCACGACGAGATCCCGCGCTGCCTGCCGCACAGCTGGCAGCTGCGCGAGACGCTGCGCGCCGAGCAACCGGGGCTGCTCCTGGGCGGCTGGGTCAACCCGTACCGCGACGCGAAGGAACAGGTCGCGCTGCTGCTGGAGCACGGCGCGGGGCTCGACTTCCTGCTGACGCAGATCGTCTCGCACCACGCGCTGGGACCGGTCGCCGCCTTCGCCGAGGAGGCCGCGCGGCGCGGGCTGACGCTTCCGACCTTTGCCGGCGTCTTCTTCTACCGCAGCGCGCGGCCGCAGACGCTGGCTGCGCTGGCGCAGTTCATCCCGGTCCCGGCCGCCGGCTTGTCGGCCGACTTCCTGGAGCGGAAGATGTCGGCCGAAGAGGTCGCGGCGGCGACGCTGTCGGCGCTGGCCGGCCTGGGCTTCACGCGCTTCTACCTGTCGAACCTGGAGACGGGGCGGGCCCCCGCGCGACGGAACGCGATCGCGCGCCGCGCCGGGCTCGCCGCACCCGAAAGGACCGCCCGATGAGCGCCACCACCTACGACGTGACGACCGCCGGCTTCGAGAAGGACGTGATCGAGAAGTCCGACGAGGCCGTCGTCGTGATCGATTTCTGGGCCCCCTGGTGCGGGCCGTGCAAGACGCTGGGCCCGATCCTCGAGGACGAGATCGCCAAGCTCGACGGCCGGGCGGTGCTGGCCAAGATCAACGTCGACGAGAACCCCGACCTGGCGCAGGCATTCCAGGCCCAGAGCATCCCGATGGTCGTCGCGATCCACAAGCGCCGGCCGGTCTCGTCGTTCCTGGGCGCGCAGCCGCGCGACGTCGTCGAGCAGTGGCTGCGGCAGGTCGTGCCCAGCGCCGCCGAGACCAGCCTGGAGTCGGCCAAGAAGCTGCTGGCCGAGCACGAGTACGCGCAGGCCGAGACGGTGCTGCGCAAGGTCCTGGCCGCCAACCCGAACGACCAGACCGCGCTGCTCGAGCTGGCGCGCGTGCTGGCGCGGCGCGGCGAGCGGGCCGAGGCGCTGGTGCTGCTCGACCGGATCCCGGCCGGGACCGCCGAGTACGACGCGGCCGAGCGCGAGCGGCTGATGTTCGCGCTGTTCGACGCCGGGGAGCAGGCGGGGGACCTGGCCGCGGCGAAGGCGAAGGTTGCCGCGAACCCGGCCGACAGCGCGGCGCGCTTCGCGCTGGCGGGGGCGCACTGGCTGGAGGGGGAGATCGAGCCCGCGCTCTCCGAACTGCTGACGATCGTGCGCAAGGACCGCGCCTTCTGGGACGACGGGGCGCGCAAGGCGCTCCTGGCGCTGTTCGACTACCTGGGGGAGGGGATCCCGGCGGTCGACACCGCGCGCTCGGAACTGGCCAACATCCTGTTCTCGTAGGGGCCGGCCTCCGTGCCGGCCCGACCGCGGAGGACGTGCCGATGACCGACGACGCGCTGCAGGCCAAGCTCGAGAAGCTCAACGTCGGCCGTGCGCGCCGGCACCTCTTCCTCTGCGCGCAGCAGGGCAAGCCGAAGTGCTCGACCTACGAGGAGAGCGCCGCCGTCTGGGACTACGTCAAGCGGCGCCTCAAGGAGCTCGGTCTCGAGGGCCCCGGCGCCGGCGACCCCTGCGTGCTGCGCAGCAAGGTCGACTGCCTGCGCGTCTGCCAGGACGGGCCGATCGCGGTCGTCTACCCGGAGGGAACCTGGTACCGCGGCGTCACGATCGAGGTCGCGGAGCGGATCATCCAGGAACACCTCGTGGGAGGGCGGCCGGTCGAGGAGTTCGTGATCGCGCGGGCCCCCCTGGGC
>CAYZDB010000157.1:0-6805 GCA_964476985.1 uncultured Acidobacteriota bacterium
GGAGGCCGCGCACGGCCGCGTCGCGATGGCCGGCGACGGCGTCAACGATGCGCCGGCGCTGGCCGCGGCGACCGTCGGGATCGGCGTCCACGGCGGGGCCGAGGCGGCGCTTGCCGCCGCCGACGTCTACAGCGCCCGCCCCGGCGTCGCGCCGCTGGCCGACCGGGTCGACGGCGCGCGCCGCACGATGGGCGTGATCCGCCGCAACCTCGTCTTCTCGCTGCTCTACAACCTGGCCGGCGTCGGCCTCGCGATGGCCGGCCTGCTCGACCCGATCGGGGCCGCGATCCTGATGCCGCTTTCGTCGCTGACCGTGACGATCAGTTCCTACCGCGCGCGGACCTTCGACGCGCCCGCGCCGGCCCGGCAGGCCCGCCCGTGAGCATCATCTACGTCCTGCTCCCGGCGGCGATGGTCCTGGCGGCGTTCTTCGTCTGGGCCTTCGTCCGCGCGGTGCGCCGCGGGCAGTACGACGACCTGGACACGCCGGCCGTGCGGATGCTGCACGACGACGACCCGGTGAAGAAGCCCTGATCCACGGGCGTGATGCGGCCAGACACGGGGAAGTCCGAGAGGCGCTCGACTGCCTGGAGAAAGCGCGAAACGAGGAGCGACGCGTACTCCTCGGAATCGCGCGCCACGTACCGGCGAATGGACTCGACGTCGTCGAGCGCCTGGAGCGTCCAGCTGATACGGGTCATGGGGCCAGTCGCCGCTTGGCCTCTTCGTGCGAAACGATCCGCCCGGCCTCGGCATCGCGCAGGCCGCACTCGATCCTGGCCAGGAAGACCAGACGCTCGATCGCCTCCTCCATCGTCACGTCGGGAGGAAGCTGCTGTATCGCTTCGAGGATCTTCTGCTTCGCCGTCGATGCGCTCATGGGGAGCCCTCGCGATCGATGCTACTGCCAGAGGAGCCATGAGGGTAGTCGGCTCGTTCCCCGGCCGGGATCCGCCAGCCGATGGCCGCCCGAGACCTGGCTCGGCGCCCCCCCGCGCCTACTCCGCGCTCTTCAGCCGCTTGGCCCCTTCCACGATCGGGTGCCACCCCGAAACGAGCGAGACCATGAACCCGTCCATGCGCAGGTCGGTGGGCGCGCTGTCGCCGACGGTCGACTTGTAGCCGACGGTGAGGCCGAGGTTGTCGTCGATCTGGTAGCCGAGCGTGAGGCCGAAGGCCAGGTTGTCGAGCTTCTCCCCCTCGACGCCGTCGATGCTCGCCTGCCCGCCCGTGTACCAGGCCCCGTCCAGCGAGCCCCACAGGCGCTCGGTGAAGTCGCGCGTCAGGTGCGCGTCGATCTGGTACATCGGATCGGTCTCGAGCGTCTGCCCGACGTAGTCGTCGTTGTCACCGAAGAGCCAGACCGCGGGCAGGAACTCGAGCGTCGTCCGCCGGCCCGGCACCCACGGGCCGAGCTGCCAGACGATCGGCGCGCCGATCCGCCCGTACCAGCGGTTCAGTCCCACGTTGAGGGGCTGGCTGGCGTCGTACTCGCCGACCGGCACGGCCAGGTCGACGAGCACGTCGAGCGAGAACCCCGGCTCGTAGCGCAGGGGGTCGACCAGGTCCTTCTGGGCCGACGGGCCGAGGACGTTGATGTCGAGCTCGAACATCGGGTCGCCGAACCCGCTCGCCGGCTGGTTGAAGGTCCGGCCGGCCACCGAGGCCTCGCCCGAGATGCGGCCCATCGGCAGGAGGACCGCCGCCATCGCCGAGCGACCGAACAGCGTGAAGGTCCGCGCGTAGCCCGCCAGGGCGAGTGTCGCGTCGAAATTCGCACCGGGCACCACGGTCAAGGCGGGGTCGAACGGGTTCGTGTTGCCGCTCATCGAGTTGACGATGACCGGCACGGCGTTCGCGCCCGACAAGGTCTTCCAGTAGAAGCGCGCCGGCACCTGGGCCGACGCCTGTGGCGCGCAGAGGACCCCGAGCGCGACGAGCGTGGCCAGTGCGAACCCGTTCCGCGCGATCCAGTCCCGGAACCAGCCTTCGTTCCTCATCGATCCGATCCTTTCACGCCGAGGCGCGGCGCTTGCCCGCTCACTTCTTCGGCGCGGCCAGCATCTCCGGGGGCGGTACGAACTGCTTCTTCTGGGTGAGCGGCGGATAGCCCGGATCGTCCGGCACACGCGGCGGGAGCTGGTCTTCCATCGTCTCGAGCATCGAGCGGCTGGGCAGGACGACCTGGTTCGTCCGGACGTACTCGTCCCACAGCGCGATCATCTCCGCCAGTTTCTCGGGGTGCTCGGCGGCGAGGTCCCTCCGCTCGGCGGGATCGGCCACGACGTTGAAGAGCTCCCATGACTCCTTTCCGAACGGTCGATACTGCCAGCGCAGTTTCCAGTCCCCGCGCCGTACCGCGCGGTTGCCGAAGATCTCCCAGGCGAGTACGTCCTGGGTCGTGCGGGGCGACTCGGCCGCGCTTGCCAGCACCGGGCCCCAGGACTTGCCGGAGAGCGCGGGCAGCTCGCGCCCCTGGTGGGTCTTGGGGTAGCTGGCGCCGGCGATCTCGAGCAGCGTCGGCATGATGTCCGCGACGTGCATGAGCCCGCCGTTGACGCTCCCCTTGGGCCGCTTGACGGCCGGGCCGCTGACGATGAGCGCGTTCCGGATCCCGCCCTCCGCCACCCAGCCCTTGTACTGGCTGAAGGGCGTCATCGACACCTGGGCCCACATCGGGCCGTAGCCGACATACGAGCCTGGCTCGCCCCACGCGTTCGGTTGGGTGTTCGACCACTTGATCGCCGCGAAGAGGAAGTCGCGCGTGCCGGGCGCGCCCGCGATCATCTTGAACAGGTCGGTTCCCTCGGCGCCGTTGTCGCCGAACACGATGAAGATCGTGTTCTCGTACTCCCCGATCTGCTTGAGGTGGTCGATCAGCCGGCCGACGTGATAGTCGAGGTTCTCCACCATGCCGGCGTAGAGTTCCATCTTCTTGCCGAGCATCGCCCGGGCCGCGGGGGAGAGCAGGACGGGATCCGGCACGAACCACATCCGCTCCGCGAGCTGCGTCCCCTCGGACATGATGCCGAGCTCGACCTGCCGCTTCAGGCGCGCCTGCCGCACCGCGTCCCAGCCCTGGTCGTACTCGCCGACGTGGCGCGAGCGCCAGTCCTTCGGCAGGTGGTACGGGTCGTGCGGCGCCTGGTGGGCGACGTAGGCGAAGAAGGGCTTGCCGTCGCCACGGTGGGCGTCGATGAAGGAGATCAGCTTGTCGGTGTAGGTCTTCGTCGCGTAGTAGCCGTCGGGAAGCCGCGTCAGGTAGCGCCCGTCCTCGGTGAAGACCGACAGCGGCGACGCGGCGGTGAAGTTCGTCATGTCCCAGTAGCTTCCCGCGCCGTCGAGCAGCGAGAAGTCGCGCTCGAACCCGCGCGCGGCCGGGATCTGCCCGGGGGCCTTGCCGAGGTGCCACTTGCCGACCATGTAGGTGTGGTAACCCGCGTCCTTGAGCAGCTGCGGCAGCGTGACGACCCGATCGTTGAGGTAGCCCTCGTAGCCGGGCACGCCGCGCTGGTTGGGCGCGATCCACTCGTCCATGTTGCCCAGGCCGTTGAGGTGCGAGTCCACCCCGCTCAGCAGGATCGAACGCGTGGGCGAGCAGGTCGCGTGCGTGTAGAAGTTCGTGAAGCGCACGCCGTCCTGCGCCAGGCCGTCCAGGTTCGGCGTCCGGATCTCGCTGCCGAACGAGCCCATGTCGGCGAAGCCCATGTCGTCGCCGAGGATGATCACGATGTTCGGCCGGCGGGGCGCCTCGGCGGCGGCGGGCGCAATGAGGGCCGCCGCGAGGCCAAGGCCAACCAGTGCCTTCAGCAGCCGGTTCAGGATCCCCGCCCTTCCGACCGAGGCGCGCGTCGACCGATGCAGCACGCTGTCCATTCGCCACTCCCTTCCCTTCGCCCAGGGGTCCGGACCTGCGCCGTCCCGCCCGGCCCGAAGGCGCCGCAGCTCGAGAGAACGGGGCCTTCGGACAGGAGGTCGTCGCTTAGGATACACGATCCGGAGGGTCGCTGCGCCCTCCGCGAGCCGTGCCGCCGCACGATGGCCGTGATCCGCCGCAATCCGGCTCCGCTCCTGCTTCGCACGGAGTCAGAGTTCCCTGCACGTCGGGGGCCGTTCTTCATGGTTGCACGATATCCGTGAATGGCGTATCGTAGGGACGAGGAGCACTCTGGATGATCGTGTCGTTCGGGGACAAGGCCACCGAAGCGCTCTATCACGGCCGGCCCTCGAGGCAGGCGAGGCAGTTGCCGCCCGATGTCGTGAGGGTCGCGCTTCGCACGCTCGACATGATTCATGCCGCCCACACCCTCGGCGATCTCTGATCCCCTCCCGGGAATCGACTCGAGGCGCTCCGGGGAGATCGGGCGGGGTTTCACAGCATCCGGGTCAACGACCAGTGGCGGATCGTCTTCCGCTGGAAGGGATCCGGAGCCCACGACGTTCGGCTGACTGACTACCACTGATCCAGCGAGGACAGGATGATCCCCTCCCACCGTCTTCCGACTCACCCGGGCGAGGTCCTCGAGGAGGAGTTCCTCAAGACGCTCGGGATCACCCCGGTCGCGCTGGCCGAGCACATCGGCGTGTCCGTTCAGCGGGTCAACGAGCTCGTCCGCGGGAAGCGCGGGATGACGCCCGACACGGCCTGGTTGCTCGCCCAGGCGTTCAACACCTCGCCCGAGTTCTGGCTGAACCTCCAGGCAGCGTATGACCTTGCCCGGGCCCGGCCGACGCGCACCGTGCGTCGTCTTCGGAGGGCGGGCTAGCGAGGCCCGGTCTCCTCCCCCACTACACCCCCCAGCGCCGCCTCGAACGGCGCCGGGCGCTCGAACATCGGGAAGTGCCCCTCCCCCTGAGAGTTGTGGCCTCGGATCGCCGCGCAGCTACTCCAAGCCGCGCAGTAGTTCCTTAGTCGCGTCCGCGCCGCGCTACCGGCGCTGAAACTGGACCTCCAGCGCCTGGCAGAACAGCGGGCCGTTCGTGATCTTGGCGCAGCCGGAACGGACGCAATACTGCGCCCCCGGAGGCGCAGTTGCGGACGAGGGGCAGAAGATCGTCAGCATCTCCAGCCCCCCGATCTCGCGGCCATCGTAGACGGCGGCGTCGGCAACGGCCTGCGGCGAGAGTGGTCCGGCGCGCTGCGCCCACCGGGTCGTGGCGAGCTCCACAAAGCCATCGACGTCGAGCGACGCCTTGTCATCGCCCAGAAAGAAGGCGACGGTCGCGCTCCACTGGTCGCTCGCTGCTGTCCGCGGCCGACGGCCGAGTCTCTTCTCGGAGCGCTCGACGTCGAAGCGCAGGATCGCACCGCGGCGGCGGACGACGTCCAGCGACATGTCGCCGTTGCGTAGACGGACCTCCACGATCTTGCTGGGGGACTCTCGGCCGGCCGCTCTCTCTTCCTCCGTGAGCGCCACCGCTTCGCGCAGGATCGTCTCGTCATCCTCGGTCGCAACGCTCTGGAACCAGCCCTGGTCGGGCCCCGCGGGCGTCGTCTCGATCCTCACGAGGTCCGGCTGGTCGCTCGGAGGCTGATCGAGCTGCGAACGGCCCTCGAACGTCACCGTCTCGGAGATGACCGCGAGCGGCTCGAAGCCGAGCCGGGCGCGTGCGAACTCCGCCGCTTCGGCGGCGCGCGCAACAATGAGCCGACATTCCGAGTCGAGTTGATGGCCGATCGTGCTCGTCAGATTTGTCGCGCTCTTCCTGGCATAGCCGTTCCACGAAGACGAGCCATCGGCCTCCGAGCAGTAGAGGAGTCGGACGTCGCCGTCTACCGCGCGGATCCCGCTCTCGACAAGGCTTGTGGGTAGCTCGAGTCTCGACTCCAGGGAGGGCCGGTCGATTCGCCGCACGGCCGCCTCGAGTTCCCTGCCGTAGATCTTCGCCCCATCCCGTCCGTCTGCGAAGTCGCCGACGATGTAGAGGCCGCCGACTCGCCGGCTCGTGTCCTCTACGACAGCCTTCTCGCCGATCTCGCCCGGCGTCTTGTTCGTTCGCCGCCCTTCGAAGAACTCGATCCGCCACAAGAACGGGTACTCGTCGCCCTTCCCTGTCGACGGATCGCCCGGCACGGACGCTGCGGCGGGGATGGTCAGCCCGGGCCCCGAGGCCAGCGAGGCCTCAGCCCAGCGCACGTCGATGAGGTCGATGCGCTCGACGATCGTCTCCGCCCCGAACGTCGGAAAGCTCACGAGAAACACCAAGCCGCACCAGGCCACAGGTGAGCGTCGCATCGTCGCCTCGCGTCTCAGGTCGAGGATCCTAGCACTCGGGCCCCCTCATGGGACTGCCCTTCTCTCTCCCGCTGCGACCTGCGCCAGCAACTTCTCGAACTCCCCCGCCCGCTCCCACATCGGAAAGTGCCCCGTCCCCTTCATCACCGTCACCTCGAAATGCCGCGCGTGCCGCCGGTTCGCGGCGAGGTCGGTCGGGAACAGGTCCCCGTTGATCGCGTGGATCGGCACCTTCACCGTCGCGATCCGCTCGGCCTCCGGGTAGGCGGACAGTTCGCGCATCGCCGAGACGCCCATCGCCGGGTCGCAGGCCACCATCGCGTCGACCACCCGCTTGACGACCGTCGGATCGGTCCCGGGCGGCATGAGTTGCGGCACGAAGGTCCGGACCGCGACCCGGAAATCCTCCTCGAAGGGCTTGAGGAACGCGGCGCGCTGTTCCTCCGGCCAGTCCTCCTCGACGTTGTGGAAGGTGTCAATCGGGATCAGCTTCACCACGCGGTCCGGCATCAGCCGCGCCGCCTCGAGCGTCACCGGCCCGCCCATCGAGTGGCCGACCAGGATCACCT
>CAYZDB010000158.1:0-6785 GCA_964476985.1 uncultured Acidobacteriota bacterium
CGCGAGCGGGCCCGCGACAGCGTGACGGTGCTCTCGCAGATGGAGCGCGCGATCGCCGCCGGCCGGCGCGTGCTCTTCTTTCCGGAGGGGACGACCAGCCCGGGCGACCGCGTGCGGCGCTTCCACACCAGCCTCTTCGCGGCCGCCTGCCGCCTCGGCACTCCGGTCCAGCCGGTCGCGCTCTTCTACGAGGACCTGGCGGACCCTTCGCGGCCGAACCGGGCCGTCCCGTTCATCGGCGACCAGGACGTGGTGCGCAACCTCTGGGCGCTGTTCGCCGAGCCGGAGATCCGGGTGCGGGTTTCGTACCTGCCGCCGGTCATCCCGGGCGACGACCGGCGCGCGCTGGCCGAGCAGGTGCGCGCGGCGATCGCCGAGCGGCTGGGGGTGCCGCTCGAGGATCACGCACCTCGGGACTGAGGCGGAGCGTCAGTGGCCGTGGCCGTGATCGCCGTGGCCGTGGCCGTTGTCGTCGTGGCCGTGGCCGTGGCCGCCGTGCCCGCCGTGATCGTGCCCGTGACCGTGGTGGTGCAGCTCGATCGGCTCGGGCGGCGCGGGATTCCAGGCCGGATTGGTCGCCTGCCAGAACGCGTACGCAACCACTCCGAGTCCCCAGACCACCAGGAACCCGATCGCCCACTGGAAGACCGTCTCGGCGCTCACCCGCTCCTCCTCCGGATCGCGGCCGCCCGCACGGAGAGGGCGGGGGCCGGGGCGGATGTTACCACTCCGCGGGTCTCCCGCCGCCGCGCCGGTCGCGGCCGACGACCGCCGTCGCCCAGTCGCACACGACCTGGTAGCCGCAGCGCAGGTAGATCCCGGCGGCGCGCTGGTTGCGGCGGTGCACGTAGAGGCAGGGGATCCGTCCCTCGGCGCGGGCCGCCCGGTCCAGCTCGACCATGAGCCGCGTCGCGAGGCCCAGCCCGCGCCGCGCCGGCGCGGTGTAGACCCCCTCGATCAGCCAGCACTCGGCGGACACCGAGGGGATCTCGGCCTTGGCGACCCGCTCGCCGTCCAGCTCGCCGACGAAGGCCCGGCCGGCGCGGACCAGCTCGGCGAAGTAGCGCTGGTATCCGTCGGTGTTGCGCGCGACCTGGTCGACGCCGAGGTCCTCGCGGCACATCGCGGCGTGGGTCGTCATCAGCCAGTCCAGCTCGTTCGGCTCGGCCCGCCGGATCCGGAACGCCGCGTCGAGCGGCCGCACGACGGGAGGGACCGGCTCGCGGCAGAGCATCATCTGCTGGCGCCGGATCTCGACCAGCTGCGCGCCGTGCGGCTCGCACGACTTGGCGACCTGCTCGACCAGCGTCTCCTCGCCGAACAGGACCTCCTGCGGCCACGCCGCCTCGGCCACCAGCCGGGCCAGCGCCGCCGGCACGCGCGGGTCGGTCGCGTACCCGTCGTCCAGGGCCCAGGCGGTCCCGCGCCAGCGGATCACGATCCCCGCCAGGTGCGTGCCGTCGAGCAGCGCCCAGGTTTCGCGGTCGGGATCGGGCGGGAGCGCGAGGTGCGCCCCGGCGTGGACGTGCGCCGCGGGCGAGGCCGCGACGATCGCGCGCGCGGCCTCGCGCTGCGCGCGATCGGCCGGCACGAGGCGCAGCCGGCCGGCGGGCGCGCCGCGGCCGACCCAGCGCGAGAGGACCCGGGGACCGATCATCCCGCCCTCAGCAGCGGCGCAGCACCCCGCGCACCACGCCGCGCACGGCGAGCTTGTCGAGCGGCAGGACCTGCGGCTCGGCCCGCCGCGGCCCGCCGTGCACCCGCGCGGCGCTGCCGTCGACCTCGATCCGCCGCACCGCCGCGTCGTCCCCGGCGACCAGCGCCAGCACCGTCCGCCCCGCCTCCGCCGCCCATCGTTCCTCGATCACGACGTAGTCGCCGTCGCGGATCTGCTCGTCGATCAGCGCGTCGCCGTCGACCCGCATCGCGAACATTCTGCCGCGCCCGACCATCCAGCAGGGAACCTCCAGCCGGGCCGGGTCCTCCGGGAGCTCGAGTGCGCGGGCCCCGGCCCCCACCCGGCCCAGGACCGGGACTTCGGCGGCGCGCGGGGCGTCGTCCTCCCGCACCACCTCGAGCGAACGATTCTGGTTCCAGACCCGGCGCAGCAGCCCCTTCTGGACCAGGTTGGTGACGTGCTTGTGGACGGTCGCCACGGAGGAAAGGCCGAAGTGCCGGCCGATCTCGTCGAGGCTGGGCGAGTAGCCCTGCTTCTCGATGAACTCCCGGACGAAGTCGAGTATCTCTTTCTGCCTGCGGGTCAGCCCCATGGGGTCCCCTCGCCGGCCGCTTCCGGCGACTGGATTTTAGCAATCGGAGGGCGAAAGCCGGACCGAAAAAATTAATCGAATTCGAAGCGCCGTAAGTAGCGAGGAGACCGCGTTTGCGGGGGTCCGGGGGCTCTGCTACGGTGCGGTCCGGTCGATGCCCTCCCCGCCGCTCCAGCGCCGTCCGATGCGCGTGGCCCCCCTGCTGGGGGCGCTGGGGGCCGCTCTCGCGCTCGGGACGGCGGCCCAGGCCGCCCCCCAGTCCCCCGGCTCCGTCCCGGCTCCCGCCCCGGCCACGCCCGCGTCTGCGGCCGGCGCTTCCGGCGCCCCGGCCGCCTCCCCCGCCCGGCCCGACCCCGCCGCCGCCGCCGTCGCGCGGCGGGTCGGGGAGCTGATCGAGAAGCTGCGGGCCACGACCGGGGCGAGCGAGCGGCTGGCGATCGCCGACCAGCTCGTCGCGATCGGCCCGGACGCGGTCCCCTTCCTGCTCACCGAGGTCGAGCGCGGCCTCGTCCGGACCTGGCCGGTGATGATCTACTGCCTCGGCGCGATCGGGGACCCGCGCGCGATCCCGGTGCTCGAGGAGCAGCTCAAGCGGCACGAGGGACCGACCTACCAGGACATCCTCTACGCCCTCGCGCTCGCCGGCCGGGAAGACGCGCTGCTGCGCGCGCTGAGGACCAACCGCGCGGTCCAGCTCGAGCCGGGTGCGACCACGCTCGACTTCATCGCCGGCGTGCTGGGCACGAAGGCGGTCCCGGTCCTGGTGCGCGAGATCCCGCGGCGCGCGCAGGAGTCGCGGGTGGCGGCGCTCTCCGCGCTGGGCACGATCGGCGACGCCTCGGCGACCGAGTTCCTGCTGGGGTGGTCGCGGCAGCCCAACGTCTTCGACCGCCGCTTCGCGATCGTCGCGCTGGCGCGGATCGGCGACCCGCGGGCCCGCGACCGGATCCTCGAGGCGCTGGGCGATCCCGATCCCGGCGTGCGCGAGGCGGCGGCCGAAGGGGCCGGCACGCTGCGGGTCCCGGCCGCGGTCCCCGCGCTGACCGCGCTGCTGGCGCCCACGGTCCCCTCGACCACCCGGTTCCAGGCGATCTGGGCGCTGGGCCTGATCGGCGGCAAGGAAGCGACCGAGGCCCTGGTCGGCGCGCTCGAGCGCAGCGACGGCAACGACCGCCTGCAGCTGCTGCAGGCGCTGGGCCGGACGCGCAACCCGGCGGCGGTCCCGGCGCTGGGGCGCGAGGCGCTGGTCGAGGACCCGTCGCTCGCGACGCAGGCGGCACAGGGGCTGGTCTTGATCCCGGGAGCGGGAGCGACCGAGAAGCTGCTCGAGACCTGCGACCGCGCGCCGGTGCCGGAGGCCGGGCTGGAGGCCGCGCGCGAGGCGGTCAAGCGCCGCGACCCGCGGGCGATCCCCTGCGCCCTGCAGCGGCTGCGCAAGGACTTCGACAACCCGGCCGGCTTCGGCCAGGGGGCGGAGTCGCTGCTCGAGCAGCTCCTGCTCTCGGCCCCGCCCTCGGCCGCGGCCTCGCTCGACGCGCTGGCCGAGGGGGTCCAGGCGCCGGCGATCCAGCACCGGCTGCGCTCGGTCGCGTCCGGGATCCGGATGGTGCACGAGCTGGGACCCGACCCGACGCCGTGGATCGAGCTGCTGGACAGCGGGACGCCGGCCGAGGTCGACCTGGCGATCGAGCGGCTGGGAGAGATCGGCGACCCGCGGGCGGTCGAGCCGCTGCGCCGGCTGTTCGGGCGGATCGAGCCGGAGCGGGCGCACCGCATACCGCAGGCCCTCGGCAGGATTGCCAGCGACCGGGCCACGCCGTTCCTGGTCGCGCTGGTCAGCGACGACATCTACCGCGTCCCCAGCCTGCTGCGGGCGCGGCAGGAGGCGGCCCGCGCGCTCTCGGCCTACACCCGCTCGGAGGCGGCGGTGAGCGCGCTGAAGACCGCGTTCGTCGAGGAGCGCGGGCTCAACTTCGTGCCGCTGATGGCCTTCGCGCGGCTGCGCGGGATCGACGGCGTGGCGGAGATCCTGGAGCTGAAGCCGGTGCTCCTGCGGCGGCGCGGCCCGCTGCAGGTCCAGCGCAACGAGAAGGCGGTCTGGGCGCTGCGGATGGTGCGCAACGGCCGCGAGATCCCGCTCGAGGACGTCGCCGACGTGCGCTAGCGGGGGCTCGGATCAGGGGGCCGCGGGGGCCGAGATTTCGTCCTCGGCGACCGGCGCCGACAGCGACTGCAGCGAGCCGTCGAACTCCCCGGCCTCGAAGGCGCGGTTGAAGGCCTCGACCACCTGCGGGTCGAGGTGGATCCCCTTCATGTCGTTGATCCGCGCCACGGCGTCGGCGATCGGCAGCGCGCGCTGGTACGGCCGGTCGGTCGTCATCGCGTCGAAGGTGTCGGCCACGGCGACGATCCGGGCCTGGAGCGGGATCTCCTCGCCCTTCAGTCCCAGCGGGTAGCCGCCGCCCGACCAGCGCTCGTGGTGGAAGCGCATCCCGGGCACGGTGTTCTTCATCTGCGGGATCCGGCCCATGATCTTGGCCCCGCGCTCGGGGTGGGTCTTCATGATGTCGAACTCGTCGGCGGTCAGCGCCGCCGGCTTCTTCAGGATCGCGTCGTCGATCCCGATCTTGCCGACGTCGTGCAGCAGCGACGAGACGTGCAGCGCCTTGAGGTCCTCGCGCGAGAGCCCCATGTAGCGCCCGATGATCACGGCGAAGCGGTTGACGCGGATCGAGTGCCCCTTGGTGTAGGGGTCCTTTTCATCGATCGCCTCCGCCAGCGCGCGGATCGTGCCCAGGAACAGGTCGTTGGCGTCGCGGGCCGCCGTCCGGAACTTCTCGACCAGGTCGCCGAGGCGGCGCGACATCGTGTTGTAGACCGCGGCGACCTCGTCCAGCTCGCGCACGCGGGAGCCCGGGGCGCTCACGGAGAAGTCCCCGGCGGCGAGGCGCTTGGAGATCGCGGCCAGGCGGGCCATCGGGCCGCTGATCATGCTCCCCAGCAGCAGCGCGGCGCCGATCGCCAGCAGCGCGGCGAAGGCCCCGCCCATCATCAGGCCCTGGGTCATGCGCCGCACCGGCGCCAGCGCCAGGCTCTCGTCGACCTCGAGGAAGACGCCCCAGCCGCGCTCGGTCGAGGCGAACGAGCCGAGGCAGCGGCGCGCCACGCCGCGCTCGCCGATCACGTCGTAGGCGCGCGAGCCGCGCGAGCGGCTGCCGGCGCCGAGGAAGGCCTGGACCGCCTCGCGCCGCCCCGTGGCACCGACGCCGTCGCTGGCGGAGCGCCCGGCCCGCGCCACGACCGAGCCCGTGGGGCCCAGCAGGTAGACGCGCGTGGGCGGCGGGATCGCCGACTCGACCTGGTTCCAGACCGACTGGAAGCTGGCGACTTCCTGCAGCACCCCGAAGCGTTCGTATCCGCGCGAGACGGGGGCGGAGACGGTGACCGCGAGCAGCCCCTCGGGGCCGATCGCGAACGGGCCGCCCAGCACGATCTCCTCGCCGCGCCCCTCGGCCCGCAGCAGCAGCTCGGCGTCGCGGTCCAGCGCCTGGCGGATCTCGTGCGGCAGCACCAGGTCGCGGGCAGCCGTCTGGTCCGGGCCGCCCCCGGCCGGACGGAAGCGCGCCAGCGCGACCGACTCGTCGAGGATGCCGGCGAGGACCGCGGCCGCCGCGCTGCCGTCGTCGCCGAGCCGCGCGCCGAGCACGTGGCCCAGCTTCAGCGCCTCGCGCCCGGTCTGCTCGAGGAAGGCGTCCAGCCGCTCGGCCGCCGCGGCGGCCTGCTGGAGCTGGCGCTCCTGCTGGCCGGCGACCAGCGAGGTGCGCATCTGGCTGACGGTGTAGACGCTGAACGAGAAGAGCGGCGCGAGCGACACCGCGAGCACGACCGCCAGGAGCACGAGGAACAGCGGCACCCGCGGCTTGCGGTCCAGGGCTCGTTCGAACTCGTCGCGCTCGTCGCGACGCTCTCGGGCCTTATTCAGCAACGCTCGTCCTCTTCGGGAAGGGTCCGGATCGCGCACGGGCCCCTCGCTCGGAATCTAGTGTCCCGACCTCGGAAAAGCGCGCGGGGCGGGCGTTCCGGAGTGGGGCGTCGCCGGTGCCGGATCCTGAACACGCCGCCAACTCGTTGGCGGCGGCGGAGTTGTGGCGGAAGGTGGCGGGGAGTGGACAGGCGGGCGCCGGGCGCTCTCCCGCGGCTCGCGCGCAAGTCGTTGACTGGCAGACGGTTGCAGAGACTGCAAAGGGTGGCATGCGGCGTGCTTCAGAAGGCGTCGAAGAACTGGTCCGCGGGGCGGGGGGGTACTCTCCCCGGCCTCCCCATCCTCGCCGCGGGCGGCATCGTGCCGCCCGCGTTTTTTTTGCCCTGCCATCCGGCACCCGGTAGCTTCTCGGGATGTCCCGACTGCGCGCCGGCCTCGGAGTGCTCGCCTGGATCGCAGGCTGCGCCGTTCCGTGCGTGGCGGGCGTCCCCGCGGCGGAGCGCGCACCGGGCGCGGTCGCGCGCGGCTGGATC
>CAYZDB010000159.1:0-2183 GCA_964476985.1 uncultured Acidobacteriota bacterium
CCCGCCGCAGTTGACGCCGCGCACGAGGTACCAGAAGCCGTCGGCCGCCGCCGGCAGGGGCGCGTCGTCGAGCGTCGTCGCCGGGGCGTCGTCGGCCAGGCACGCCAGGGTCGCGCCGGCGAAGCTGCCGGTCGCCCGCAGCGTCGAGAGGCTGCCGCGGAGCGCGTCGTAGCCGGTGGCCCGCGCGAACGCGGGCCACGCCAGGCGCGCTGCGGCGCCGACGCGCGTCCCGGTCAGCGCGGCGCTGTTGCCGGGCAGGGGCGCGTTGTCCGTGAAGCCGTCGCAGTCGTTGTCGAGCGCGTCGCAGATTTCGGGCAGGCCGGGACGGACCTGCGCGTTGGCGTTGTTGCAGTCGCCGGCGCAGGCCGAGAGTCCGTCGCCGTCGCCGTCGGCCGCGTCGCAGACCCGGAACAGCCCGTCGTCGAGCAGCGTCGACGGCGTCCCCTCGTTGAACTGGCCGCGCGTCAGGTTGAGCGGCGTGGCGTCACCCAGCGCGCCGGTGACGGAGAAGGTCACGGTGGCCAGGTCGCCGCTGCCGCTGAGCGGCGCGCCGGCGGTGAAGAGCGAGATCCGAACCTCGCCGGGCGGGGTGAGGTTGAAGTTGAGCGTCATGTTCTGGGTCAGGGGAGTCTTCGAGACGCCGGTCGCGCTGAGCACCGCCGCGTTGTAGAAGAGCCACAGGTCGGCCGACTCGACGCCGTTGACGTTGGTTGCCGTGATCGGGACGGTCAGCGTCGTCGCCGGGCCGCTGCCGGCGTCGTCGGGAACCCGCACGATCGAGTCGGCGGCGGCGATCGTCAGCGTGCCGTTCTGCGTCGTGCAGGGCAGCGTGCCGCCGTTGAGCGAGCACGAGAACCAGGCGAGCGGGCCCTGCCCCGACGGGGACTGCAGCCGGAAGACGATCCACGCCACCTCGCCCGAGCCGACCAGCGGCGTGCCCGCCGAGAGCGACAGGCTGACGCGACCGGGCGTCGCCAGGCTGGAGGAGAGCGCGTAGGACTGGGTGTAGGTGGTGCGGTAGACGCCGGTCGGGCGCGCCACCGTCGCGTCGTAGTCGAAGCTGAAGTCCATCGCCGTGACGCCGTCGGCCGACTCGAGGCGGATCGGGACCACGACGTCGGTCGCGGTCGCGCCGCGCGAGACGGGCAGGCGCGCGGTGGCCGCCGCGGACAGGCCGATCGACGCCGCGAAGAGCAGCGCGAGCACGGCGAGAACTCGTCCAGGCGGCCGCATGCGTTCTCCGTTCACCATAACCCGGTGCGTGGCGGCCCGCCGCCCTTTCCCCGTACCCGTAATAGGTACGCCGAAGGAACCGCCGCACAAGACCCCCCCGCTGTTCGCTCCTGTTCGCTCACGGGCAGGAGGCCGGGGACAGCGCGATCCCCGGGTCGCGCAGCCCCGCGACTTTCCCCGGACTGCCCGATTCGTAGGTACCGGGTCCGCCGCAGCCGACGGCCCGGACCAGGTACCAGTAGGCGTCCCCCTCCGCCGGCAGGCCCGGGTCGCTCGTCGCCGTCGCCGCCAGGTCGTTGGCGAGGCAGCCCTCGGTCGCGTCGGGGAAACTGCCCAGGGTCGCGGCCAGGACCGAGGCCAGGCCGCGCACGGCGTCGTACCCGGCGGCGCCGGGGACCGTCTCCCAGCTCAACTCCGCGCCGCCCGGCCCGGCCGTCACGGTGAGCGCGACGAAGCCGGCCGGTGCCGTCGCGTCGTCGGCGCGCCCGTCGCAGTCGTCGTCGACGCCGTTGCAGGACTCGGGCGCTCCCGGGTAGGCCGTCGCGTTGCCGTCGTCGCAGTCGCTGCAGGCCGGGAAGCCGTCGCCGTCCGCGTCGAGCGCGACGGCCAGGCTGCCGTCGTCGCGCGTCGCGGCGATCGCCCCCTCGTTGGCGTCGATGCGCTCGAGGAAGAGCGGCGCCGAGCGTCCGGGCACGGCCAGCGCCACGAAACCGACCGAGACGAGCGGGCCGACGCCAGCGAGCGGGACGGCGCCGAACAGCGAGATCCGCACCTCGCCCGGGACCAGCAGGTTGGAGAACAGCTCGAACTCCCCGCTCAGCGGCTCCTTCAGGACGTCGACCACCTCCAGCTGGCCCGGGTCGTAGCGCAGCGTGAGGTCGAGGCCGAGCAGGCCGTCGGCCGGGGTCGCGACGACCGGCACGCGGACGGCCTGCCCGGGCTGGACGCAG
>CAYZDB010000159.1:2283-4115 GCA_964476985.1 uncultured Acidobacteriota bacterium
TAGCCCCCTGGACGACGGGCGTCGCAAGCGACGCCGCCGCGAAGGCGAGGGCGCACGACCTCGCTCGCGACATGTTTTCCCCCCCGCGGCCGCCCCGGGACGGCAGCGACCGCAGCGGGGTCAGGATCGACCCGGCGGGGGGCCGGCGCAAGAGGGAATGAACGGGGTTGAACGAGACCCTTTCCTGGTCAGGGCGGGCCGTTCCGGGCGGATCGCCGGAACCACCAACACTCTCGTGGCCACCGCGGCTTCTCCCCGCATCGTCACCCTCCCCGGAACCGCCCGGACCGTAGCGTTCCCTCGGGCGCTCCCCCGCCCCGGTCCCGCGACCCGCGGTGCCGCCGCGGGGGTGGCCGCGGGCACGGGGCAGCCGGGCGGCGCCGGATGGGCGCGGCGGACCGGCCTCCCGGGACGCGCCCGGGTGGGCGATCGGCGGGGCCGGAGCGGCTTCGTCACCGATTTGTGACCGACACGGAACCGGCCGGAGACCGTCGCGATGTCGATCGTTCTCGACCAGTTGACGAAGCGCTTCGAGGGCGTCCCCGTCGTCAACCACGTCTCGCTCGAGATCGCCGACGGCGAGTTCTTCGTGCTGCTCGGGCCTTCGGGCTCGGGCAAGAGCACGATCCTGCGGATGATCGCCGGCCTCACCGGCGTCGACGCGGGCCGGATCCTGCTGCAGGGACGGGACGTCAGCGCGCTGGCGCCGCAGTCCCGGCACGTCGGGTTCGTGTTCCAGCACTACGCGCTGTTCCGCCACATGACCGCGGCCGAGAACATCGAGTTCGGGCTGAAGATCAAGAAGGTCGCGGCGGCCGAGCGCAAGCGCCGCGTCGACGCGCTGCTCGAGCTGGTCGGGCTGGCCGGGCTCGGCGGGCGGCGGCCGGCGCAGCTCTCGGGCGGCCAGCAGCAGCGCGTGGCGCTGGCCCGCGCGCTCGCCCTGCAGCCGGCGGTGATGCTGCTCGACGAGCCGTTCGGCGCGCTCGACGCGCGGATCCGCACCGAGCTGCGGCGGGTCGTCAAGCGGATCCACAAGGACCTGGGGATCACGACGATCTTCGTGACCCACGACCAGGAGGAGGCGTTCGGCCTGGCCGACCGGATGGGGGTGATGAACCACGGCC
Organism: uncultured Acidobacteriota bacterium; assembly: GCA_964476985.1. GTDB lineage: Bacteria > Acidobacteriota > Polarisedimenticolia > J045 > J045 > JALOKP01. The sequence continues at coordinate 3,408 of CAYZDB010000159.1, forward strand.
GGCTGCTCGAGGTCGGCCCCCCCGACGAGCTCTACCTGCGGCCGCAGACCGAGTTCGTGGCGACCTTCCTCGGGACCGCCAACCTGCTGCTGGGAGAGTGCACCGAGCGCGAGGTCCGGGTCGGGCCGCTGTCGTTCCCGCTGGGGACCGAGACCCCGCCCGACGTCGCGGCGCGCCGGGTGCAGGTGCTGTTCCGCCCGGAGGACGTCGCGCTCGCGCCCTGGAACGACGAGGCGCCCGCGGCGTCGCTGGGGGCGGGCGAGGTCGAGGAGGTCGTCTTCGCCGGCGACCAGCAGCGGCTGCGGCTCAAGCTGCCGGCGCTGGAAGGGGTGCGGCCGATCGCGCCGCCGGTGCCGTTCGGCAGCGAGTCGATCCTGGTCGAGGCGATCCGCTCGCAGGAGCAGGCCCGCATCCTGCCGCTGGGGGCCGGCGACCGGACCTGGGTCGGGGTGCGCCGGATCCACGCGCTGACCCACCCCGGGCTGTCGTTCCTGATGGTCACCGACGGCTCGCCGGCCGCGCACGCGGCGCTGGGGATGGGGAGCTACATCGCGCGCCAGGCGCACGCCCGCGCCACCGTGATCGGCTGCGGCCGCGACAACCCCGAGACCGCCGCGGCGCTCCAGCGCGTGCGCGAGGCGCTGGGCCAGGGGGTCGCGGCGCTCGACGTGCGGATAAGCGTTGGCATCCGCCACGGGCCAGCCGTGG
>CAYZDB010000159.1:4125-6766 GCA_964476985.1 uncultured Acidobacteriota bacterium
GTGCGCGCGGCGGTGGGCGCGGGGGTCGCGGCGCTCGTCGTGCGTATGAGCCCCGATGCGCGGGGCGCGGCGGTCGCGCGCGAGGCCGAGCGCGAGCTGTTCGACCTGGTCGTGCTGGGGCTGCCCGCCGACGGCTTCGGCGACCTGATGCGCCAGCTGCTGAACGCGGGCGACCACCACGTGATGCTGGTGCGCGACGCCCGCCCCGCGATCACCCGCGCGCTGGTCTGCGTCGGCGTCAGCGAGCCCGGCAAGCAGGACATCCTGTTCGTCGCGCGCCTGCTGCGGCACCTCGGGGCCGAGGCCACGCTGCTCTCGGTCATCGGAAAGGGAGACGAGGCCGCGAGCACGAAGATGCAGGCCGAGCGCTTCCTGGACGGCGGCCAGCGCACCTGCGCGCTGCTCGGCGTCCCGTCGCGGCAGCTGATCCGGCGCGGCGACCTGGGGGACGAGATCCGCACCGAGCTGGCGTCGGCCCCCTACGACCTGCTCGTGCTGGGCGCGCCCCTGACCAAGGACGACGCCGAGGTCGCGCTCTCGGCGCGCGCGCGCGAGGTCCTGCGCGAACACGGACATACCCCGGTGCTCATCGTCCGCTCCGCGGTCGTGAGCCCGGCCCCCCACCCGGCCCACGATGAGGTGTGACGCCATGACGACGCGGCCCGTTCGACGCTCCCGGTTCCCCGGCTTCCCCGCGCTCCTCGTTCCGCTCGCGGCCCTGGCCGTGCTCGGCGTGTCGTGCGGCGGGGGCGGGGGGGACACCGGCCCGGCGGCGGGCGGCGGTGCGGCGGCGACGAAACCCCCCGCGCGGATCACGCTGGGCGCCTACACCACGCCGCGCGAGGCCTACGGCGAGATCCTGCCGCTGTTCCGGAAAGAGTGGCGGGAGAAGCAGGGGCAGGACCTGACCTTCGAGGAGTCGTACCTGGGCTCGGGCGCGCAGTCGCGCGCGATCTGCGAGGGGTTCGAGGCCGACCTGGCCGCGCTGTCGCTGGAGGCCGACATCGACCGGATCGTCGAGGCCGGGCTGATCACCCACGACTGGAAGGACAACCCGACCAAGGGGATGGTCAGCACCTCGATCGTCGCCTTCGCGGTCCGCAAGGGGAACCCCAAGGGCGTGCGGGACTGGGCCGACCTGGCGAAGCCCGGGCTGCAGGTCCTGACCCCCAACCCGCGCACCAGCGGCGGCGCGATGTGGAACGTGCTGGCCCTGCTCGGCGCGGCCCGCCGCGGGTTCGTCGAGGGCGTGCCGGCCGGGGACGAGGCGGCGGCCAGCGAGTTCCTGCGCCGCGTGCTCAAGAACGTCACCGTGATGGACAAGGGGGCGCGCGAGAGCATCACCAACTTCGAGAAGGGGGTCGGCGACGTCGCGATCACCTACGAGAACGAGATCCTCGTCGGGCGCGAGCGCGGGCTGGACTACGAGATGATCATCCCGCGCTCGACGATCCTGATCGAGAACCCGGCGGCGCTGATCGACGCCTCGGTCGACAAGCACGGCACGCGCGACGCGACCGCGGGGCTGATCGCGTTCCTGCGCGGCCGGGAGGCCCAGGAAGTCTTCGCCCGCCACGGCCTGCGCTCGGTCGACCCCGGGGTCGCCGCAGCCCACGCCGCGCAGTATCCGCCGGTGCAGGACCTCTTCACGGTCGAGTTCTTCGGCGGGTGGAGGGCGGCGGTCCCGGCGATCTTCGGCGAGCGGGGCGTCTACAGCGTCGCGATCGGCGAGCTGCAGCAGTAGGGCCTGGGAGCGCCCCCCGGCCGTGTTCACCGGCTCGAGCGGCGGGAACGCCACGCGGCTGGGCCTGCGCGCCCTGGCCGTCGGCTACCTCGTCCTGATGCTGCTGGTGCCGGTCGCGGTGATCGTCCAGGACGGGCTCTCGGACGGTCTCGGCGGGCTGTGGGAGGCGGTGCGCAAGCCGACCGCCTGGCACGCCCTCAAGCTGACCCTCTGGACCTCCGCGGTGATGGCGCTGATCAACGCGGTGATGGGGACGCTGACGGCCTACGCGCTGGTGCGCGTCTCGTTCCCCTTCAAGCGCCTGGTCAACGCGGTGATCGATCTGCCGCTGGCGATCCCGACGCTGGTGACGGGCGTGATGCTGGTCACGCTCTACGGCCCGCAGCACGCGCTGGGCGCCTTCCTCAACGAGCGCCTCGGGTTCCAGGTGATCTTCGCGCCGCCGGGGATCATCCTCGCGCTGCTCTTCATCACCTACCCGTTCGTGGTGCGGACGGTCCAGCCGGTGCTGGAGGAGCTCGACCCCGCGCAGGAGGAGGCGGCGGCGACGCTGGGGGCCGGCCCGATCCGGACCTTCTTCCGGGTCACGGTCCCCGAGCTGTCGTTCGCGCTGCTCTCGGGGACGATCCTCTCGTTCGCCCGCGCGATCGGCGAGTTCGGCTCGATCGTGATCGTCGCCGGCAACATCCCGCTCAAGACCCAGACCGCGGCGGTCTACGTCTGGGGCGAGGTCGAGTCGAACAATCGGCTGGGGGCCAGCGCGGTCTCGGTCGTGATGATGGCGATCACCTTCAGCCTGGTGCTGGGGGTCGACTGGATGCAGCGCCGGCGGGCGCGGGAGCGCTCCTCGTGAGCGGCGGGGAGCGGCGGCGCGCGGCGGGGCGGCCGCGCTGGGGC
>CAYZDB010000160.1:0-2332 GCA_964476985.1 uncultured Acidobacteriota bacterium
ATCGGCCTCGACACCTGCCTCGCGATCGTGCGCGTGCTGCACGACGGCCTGGGCGACGACAAGTACCGGCCCTGCCCGCTGCTGGTGAAGTACGTCGACGCCGGCTGGCTGGGGCGCAAGACCGGCCGCGGCTTCTACGACTACAAGGTCGATCCGCCCGCCCCGACGCTCTGAGGGCGCGGGGCGCGACGCGGGAAAGGGGGCCGGAGTGGGCCTGTTCGAACATCTCGACCCGGCCCTGATGGCGCTGTGGTACGCGGCCTTCCTGCTCTCGACGACCGTCCACGAGGCGGCCCACGCGGTGGCCGCCCTGCGCGGCGGCGACCGGACCGCGTACGAGGCCGGCCAGGCCTCGCTCAACCCGCTGCCGCACATGGCGCGCGAGCCGTTCGGGATGGTCGTGATGCCGATCCTCTCCTTCCTGTTCGCGGGCTGGATGATCGGCTGGGCCTCGGCCCCGTACGACCCGTTCTGGGCCGAACGCCACCCGCGGCGGGCCGGGCTGATGGCGCTGGCCGGGCCGCTCGCCAACCTCGCGCTCTCCGGGCTGGCGATCGCCGCGATCTACGGGCTGATCGTCGCGGGCTGGGGGACCTTCCCGCAGGCCCCGTCGCTGAGCCAGCTCTTCCAGCCCGCCGACCCGGGCTCCGCGCTCGCGCCGCTGGCCTCCTTCCTCTCGATCCTCGCCGTGCTCAACGCGCTGCTCGGCGTCTTCAACCTGATCCCCGTCCCGCCGCTCGACGGCGCGTCGGTCGTCGCCGGGCTGGGGGGGGCGGGGGCGGCGCGCGTGATGGGCTCGATCCAGCGGATGCCGGCCGCCGGGATCCTCGGGCTGCTCGTCGCCTGGCGGGTCTTCAACTACCTCGCGGGCCCGATCATCCGGGCCGTGCTGCACCTGGCGCTGCCGGGCGTCTGAGCGCGAGGCGCCCGTGCCCCGCCGCCACTGGACCTTCCTGCACCGCGCGCCGGTCACCGACCAGCGGATCTTCCGCGTCGTCAACGACCTCTACCGCTTCGAGCCGAGCGGCGCGGAGCGGCCCTTCGTCGTGCTGGACGGCCCGGACTGGATCAACGTGGTCCCGCTCACCCCGGAAGGGGAGGTCGTGCTGATCCGGCAGTACCGCCACGGCGTGCGCGAGGTGACGCTCGAGATCCCGGGCGGGATGGTCGACCCGGGCGAGGACCCGGCCGCCGCGGCCGCGCGCGAGCTGCGCGAGGAGACCGGGTACGAGGCCGCGCGGATCGTGCGGCTCGGCTCGGTCTGGCCCAACCCGGCGATCCAGACCAACGCCTGCGGCTCCTACCTGGCGCTCGACTGCCGGCGGGTGGGCGCGCCGGAGCCCGACCCCTTCGAGAGCATCGAGGTCGAGACCCGGCCGCTGGCCGAGATCGCCGCGCTCGTCGCCGACGGCACGATCCGCCACGCTCTGGTCGTGCTGGCCTTCGGCTTCCTGGGGATCCTGCGCCCACCGCCCGGGACCGGCCCGCTGCCCGGAACCCCGGCGCCGTGATCCCGCCGCTGCGGATCGGACGGCTCGCGGTCGAGCCGCCGCTGGTCCTGGCCCCGATGGCCGGCCTGTGCGACCGCCACTTCCGCCTGCTGGTGCGGCGGATCGGCGGGGTCGGGCTGGTCTCGATGGAGTTCATCTCGTCGGAGGAGGTCGCCCGCGGCCACCGCGGCGCGCTGAGGAAGCTGCGCTTCTCCGACGAGGAGCGGCCGCTGGCGATCCAGATCTACGGCAAGGACGCGGCGCGGATGGCCGAGTGCGCGGCGCGGGTCGAGGAGCTGGCCCCCGAGATCTGCGACATCAACATGGGCTGTCCCGCCAACAAGGTGCTCAACGGCTGCGCCGGCGCCAACCTGATGGCCGACCTGAAGCACGCCGCCGCGATCATCGCCGCCTGCCGCGCGCGGCTGACGATCCCGCTGACCGTGAAGTTCCGGATCGGCACCGGGCGGGGCCCCGACCCCGCCAACTTCGTCGAGCTGGGACGGATCTGCCAGGACCTCGGCGTCGACGCGATCACCCTGCACGGCCGGACCGCGAAGCAGATGTACACGGGTCGCGCCGACTGGAGCGCGATCGCGCGGCTCAAGCAGAGCGTCTCGATCCCGGTGATCGGCAACGGCGACGTCACGACGCCGGACGAGGCCCTGGCGCTGTTCCGCGAGACGGGCTGCGACGCGGTGATGATCGGCCGCGGCGTGCTGACCGACCCCTGGATCTTCCGCAAGATCGCGGCCGCGCTGGCCGGCGCACCGGTGCCGGAGACGACGCTGGCCGCGCGGCGCGAGGCGATCGTCACCCACTACCGCTGGATCATTGAGCAG
>CAYZDB010000160.1:2342-6714 GCA_964476985.1 uncultured Acidobacteriota bacterium
AGCGGGGCCCCGCGATGCAGAAGCTGCGCACCTTCACCGGCCGCTACACCCACGGCATCCCGGGCGGCCGGCGGCTGCGGCGCGAGATCGCGTCGGTCCCGGAGCCCGAGGCCTTCCTGGACCTGATCGAAGGGCACTTCGACGCGCTGGCGAGGGGTGAGATGATGGACGAAGTCTCATGAGCGGCGCGGAAGGCACGCGGTACCGGCTACCCCAGGGCACCGAGGCGGTGCGGATCGCCCTCGGCCTGCTCGGGCTCGGCCTGCTGCTCTGGGGGACCTACAAGGTCCTGGCGCCGTTCGCGCGGCCGATCGTCTGGGCGCTCGTGCTCGCGACCGCGACCTGGCCGATCTACCGCCGCCTGCGCCCGGCGTTCGGCCGCTGGCAGGACCTCGCGGCGGTCGCGATGACGCTGCTGCTGCTGGTGGTGGTGGTCGCCCCCGCGACCTTCCTCGGGCTGGCGATGGTGCGCGAGCTGGAACCGGAGATCGTCCGGGTCAGGGACTGGGTCACGGCCGACACGCTGGAGCTGCCGGCCTGGATGAAGGAGGTCCCCGCGCTCGAGGACGCGGTCCGCTCCTGGGCCCGGGAAGTCACCAACTCCGAGCTGCGCCGCAACTGGCTGCGGCAGCTCGTGCTGGCCCCGACCCAGCGCACGGTGAACCTCGGCAAGAGCATCCTGCACTACCTGGTCGACGCCTTCCTGGCGGTCTTCACCCTGTTCTTCGTCTACCGCGACGGCGAGCGCGCGGCCGACGAGATGCGCGCGCTGCTCGACCGGATCGCCGGCGGCCGCGGGCGGCTGCTGCTCTCGCACGTCCGCGACACCGTCGGGGCCGTCTTCTACGGCTGGGTCCTGACCGCCGCGGCGCAGGGGCTGTGCGCGATGCTGGGCTACTGGATCGCGGGGCTGCGCGCGCCGGTGCTGCTGGGGGCCGCCACCGGCCTGGCGGCGATCCTGCCGTTCGGGGTGGCGCTGGTCTGGGTCCCGGTCGGGCTCGGCCTGGTCGCGGGCGGCTCGTGGGGCAAGGCGCTCTTCATCGCGCTCTGGTCGGTCCTGCTGGTCTCGACGATCGACAACTTCCTGCGGCCGTACCTGATCTCGGGGGCGGCGCGCGTCCCCTACATCCTGGTCTTCTTCGGGATCATCGGCGGCCTGCTCGCCTTCGGCCTGATCGGGCTGGTCCTGGGGCCGGTCTTCCTGGCCGTCCTGCTGACGCTCTGGCGACAGGCGCGCGAGGCCCTGGCGGACGAGAACGGACCGACGGGGGAGCAGCCCCTCTGACCCCGGGGTCCCGGTTGACGGGCCCGGGGCGGGTGCTAGAATGCGCGCTCGCTTGACCATCCGGTCGCACCGCCCGGCGCGGGAATAGCTCAGTTGGTAGAGCACGACCTTGCCAAGGTCGGGGTCGCGGGTTCGAGTCCCGTTTCCCGCTCCAATCTTGCGGCGCCCGGAGGCCTCCTATGAACCCTCCCCCCCAGCACGACGCTCCGGCTCCGCGGCGGACCCTGGTCACGGGCGCGGGGCAGGGGATCGGGCGCGCGATCGCGCTGGAACTCGCCGTCCCCGGGGCCCGGCTCGCGCTCTACGGCCGCCGGCCGGACACGCTCGAAGAGACCGCGGCGCTCTGCCGCGCGCGCGGGGCCGAGGCGCTGGCCCTGCCCGGCGACGTGGCCGACGAGCGCCGGCTGGCGTCGGTCGCGGCCTCGCTCCAGGCGGGGTGGGGCGGGCTCGACGGGCTGGTCAACAACGCCGGCGTGGCGCATTTCGGGACCGTCGAGACGACGCTCCCGGAGGACTGGCGCCACGTGCTGGAGGTCAACCTGACCGGCCCCTACCTCGTCTCGCGCGCGGCGCTCCCGCTGCTGCGCCGCGGCGTGGCGCCGGCGGTCGTCCACGTCGCCAGCAACCTGGGGCTGGTCGCACTGAAGAACGCGGCGGCCTACTGCGCGGCCAAGGCCGGGCTCGTCAACCTGACCCGCGCGATGGCGCTCGACCACGCCGGCGAGGGGATCCGCGTCAACGCCGTCTGCCCGGGCGCGGTCGCGACGCCGATGCTGCTCGCCGACCGCGGCGACGGGGCCGGGGCGCGCGAGCTGGTCGAGGAACTGGCGCGCGCCCACCCGGTCGGCCGGATCGCCGAGCCCGGGGAAGTGGCGGCGGCGGTGGCCTTCCTGCTCTCCCCGGCCTGCCCGTTCGCGACCGGTGCGGTGCTCACGGTCGACGGCGGCTCGACCGCCGGCTTCGCCCGCTGACGGCTCCGTCTTGGCCGCGCGGCGTCGAGCGGCGTAGCATCCCCGCAGCCGACGCCGGGGGACGGGTCGGGATGGCCCCATGATGATGGATCTCGCGCGCACGCCTTCGGGCCCGCGCCGCATTCTCGTCGTCGACGACGACGCCGACGTCCGCAACGGGCTCGCGCGCGCGCTGGCGCTGCGCGGGGGCTACCAGGTCGCCGCGGCGGCGGACGCCTTCGAGGCCGGCTACCAGTTCGCCCGCCAGCGCCCCGACCTGGTGCTCCTCGACCTCGTCATGCCGGGGATGGGCGGGCTCGAGGTCTGCGAGCGGATGCGCCGGCTGGCCGGGGCGGAGCGGCTGAAGATCGTCGTGCTCACCGGGTACTCCGGCTCGGGCAACAGCGAGCGCTCGCTCCTGTCCGGGGCCGACCTGTTCCTGACCAAGCCGCAGGACGTCGAGACGCTGATCACCCACATCGGTGACCTGCTCGGTGACTGACGGCGGGTCCCGCTTCGACGCTCCCGCCGCCGACGCGCTGGCGCGCGCCGAACAGCGCGCCGCCGAGCTGCAGGCCGAACTGGTCAGCCGGACCCGGGAGCTGGCCCGCTCCGAGGCCAAGTACCACGAGCTCTTCGACGCCAGCCCGGATCTCTACCTGGTCGTCGACGCGCGCGGCCGGATCGCGGAGGTCAACCGGACCCTGCTGCGCGCGACCGGCTACCGCCACGAGGAGCTGCTGGGGCGCCGCGCGCCGACCCTGCTCGTGGCCGAGGCGCGCCGCCGGCTCTGGTCCGCGCTCCCGGCCTTCGTCGAGTCCGGCCGCGTCGAGAACCTGGAGCTCACGATCCGGCGCCGCGACGGCTCCCCGATCGACGCGATCGTCAACGCGGCGGCGGTGCGCGACGAGTCGGGACGGCTGGTCGGGGCGCACGCGGTGATCCGCGACATCACCAGCCGGCTGGCGCTGCAGCGCCAGCTCCACCAGGCCGACCGACTGGTCGCGACCGGTCGCCTGGCCGCCGGCGTGGCCCACGAGATCAACAACCCGCTGCAGGCGATCCTGCTGCACATGGCGCTGATCGAGGCCGCGCTCCCCGAGGGCTTCGCCGAGCGCGAGGCCTTCGAGCGCGTGCGCGAGGGGGTGCGCCGGATCCGGCAGATCGTCGCCGCGCTGCTCGACCTGCACCGCGGCGGCGAGCAGCAGCTCCAGCCGGTCGACGTGCACGCGGTGCTGGAGGAGGCGCTGGGCCTGGCCCAGACCCCGCTGCGCCACGGCGGCGTCAGGGTCTCGCGCGACCTGGCGCCCGAGCTGCCGCGGGTCTGGGCGGTCGAGCGCCACGTCTACCAGGTCGTGCTCAACCTGGTCCTCAACGCGCTCGACGCGATGCGCGACGGCGGCCAGCTGACGGTCCGCACCCGCTTCCTCTTCGCCGCGGGGGAGATCGAGATCGACATCGGCGACACCGGGCCGGGGATCCCCGAGAACCTCCTGCCGCAGATCTTCGACCCCTTCTTCACGGGCGGGGACCGCTCGCGCACCGGTCTCGGCCTGTTCGTCACCTACGGCCTGGTGCGGCAGCACGGGGGCCGTCTGCAGGTCGACTCCCAGCCCGGGCGGGGCACGACCTTCCGGGTCGTGTTCCCGGTGATTGACGAGGCGGGGGCGGGCGAGCGCGGGCCGTCGATCGAGCCGGCCGGCGGGGAGGCGGTGCCGTGAGCGGCCGGCGCGCGCGGTGACGGGGGACGGCGTCCGGGCGCAGCCGGTCCTGCCGGCGCCCTCCTGCCGCGGCGCCTGCCGCGCGCGCGCCTGGGTCGCCCCCGGCGGGCGCCTGCTGGGCCTGGAGGGGGACGGCGGCCTGCCGGCCTGCGACGACTGCGTCGCCGCGGCGCGCGCGCTGGACGACCCGGCGCGGCCGGCCGCGCCGCTGGTCCGCTCGCCCGGGGCGGGCGGGCCGCTCGCGCCCGTGCGCTGGGACGAGGCCTGCGACCGGCTGGCGGCCGCGCTCGCCGAGGCCGCCGCCGCGCGCGAGCAGCTGGCCTGGAACTGCGCGGCCCGGCACCCCCGGCTGTCGCACGCCGTGGCGCGCCGCGTGGCGCACCTCGTCCCCGGCACGCGCCTCGTGCGCGCGGCCG
>CAYZDB010000161.1:0-6680 GCA_964476985.1 uncultured Acidobacteriota bacterium
TCCGGCGCGGCGCGCTCGAGCGCGGCCCAGAACGCGTCGGCGCGCCAGACGAAGATCCCCGCGTTCCAGAAGTGGCGGCCGCCCGCGAGGAAGCGCTCCGCGGCCGGCCGGTCGGGCTTCTCGACGAAGCGCGCGACCGCGCGCGCGGGGCCGGGACCGATCGCCTCGCCGGTCTCGACGTAGCCGAAGCGGGTGCTCGGGTGGTCGGGAACGACCCCCAGCGTGACCAGCGCCCCGCCGCGGGCCGCCTCCGCCGCGGCGGCCAGCGCGGCCCGGAAGGCCGGCTCGTCCGCGACCCGCTGGTCGGCGGGCAACACCGCCGCGACCGCCTCCGGCGCGTGGGCGAGCAGCCGCCGCATCGCGAGCGCGATCGCCGGCCCGGTGTCGCGCGCGCTCGGCTCGTCGAGCACCGCGCCGCGCCGGAGGCGCGGCTCGGCCGCCGCGAGGCGCGCGCCGAGGGCGGCGGCGGCCGGCAGCGCGATCGCCCCGGGCGGGACGAGCCCCTCGAGCCGGTCGAGTCCCGCGGCGAGCAGCGTGCGCCCGCCGCCGCCGAGCGGCAGCAGCGGCTTGGGGAGGTCCGGCCCGGTCCACGGCCAGAGCCGGGTTCCCCCGCCCCCGGCGACGATCACCGCGCGGTCGGGGCCGCGCGTCACGCGCTCACGCCCCATCCGGGGCGCGGAGGTGCTCGATCGTCCGGGTCAGCCCCTCCTCCAGGCCGACCTTCGGCTCGTAGCCGAGCAGGCGCCGGGCCTTGCCGATGTCGGCCAGCGAGTGCTGGATGTCCCCCGCGCGCCGCTCGGCGTGCGCCGCGCGGACCGCGCCGCCCGCCAGCCGGTTGATCGTGCCGACCAGGTCGAGCAGCGAGATCCGGTCGCCGCAGGCGATGTTGTAGGCCTCGCCGCAGGCCTCGTCCGGCGCCTCGGCCGAGCGCAGGTTGGCGTCGACGACGTTCGCGATGTAGGTGAAATCGCGCGTCTGCTGCCCGTCGCCGTAGATCGTCGGCGGCGTGCCGGCCAGGATCGCGGTCGCGAAGCGCGGGATCACCGCCGCGTACTCCGACGCCGGGTCCTGGCGCGGACCGAAGACGTTGAAGTAGCGCAGGGCCACGGTCGGCAGGCCGTACAGGCGGGTGAACAGGCGGCAGAAGGACTCGCCCGCCAGCTTGTCGAGCCCGTAGGGCGAGATCGGGTCGGAAGGCATCGTCTCGACCTTGGGAAGGGTCGGCGACTCGCCGTAGAGCGAGGACGACGAGGCCATCACGAAGCGCCGGACCCCCGCGTCGCGGGCCGCCAGGAGCAGCGTCAGCGTCCCGTCGACGTTGACGGTGTGCGAGGTCATCGGGTCGGCCACCGAGCGCGAGACCGACGGGATCGCGGCCTGGTGCAGCACGACGTTCTTCCCGGCCATCACGCGGCGCACCGCGGCCTCGTCGCGGATGTCGCCCTCGACCAGCTCGAAGCGCCCGCCGCCCGCCTTCGCCCACTCCCCGGCGCGCGCCAGGTTCCGCCGCCGCCCGGTCGCGAAGTTGTCGAGCACCACGACGTCGTCGCCGCGGCGCAGCAGCGCCTCGACGAGGTTGCTCCCGATGAACCCACCGCCTCCGGTGACGAGTACGCGCAAGAGACCCTCCGCTCAGCGGCCGACCGCGGTGTAGTCGAACCCCAGCTTCTTCATGTCGGCCGGCTTGTAGACGTTGCGCAGATCGACGACCGTCGGGGTCGTCAGCAGCCCCTGGACGCGCTTGAGGTCCAGGTTGCGGAACTGGTTCCACTCCGTCGCCAGGACCAGCGCGTCCGCGCCCTGGCAGGCCGCGTACTCGTCGGGGCAGGTCTCCCCGCGGTAGCCGCCCGCCTTCGCGGTCGCCATCGCCTCCGGGTCGTAGGCCCGGATCGTCGCCCCGGCCGCGATCAGCCCGTTGGCGATCTCGATCGCCGGGGACTCGCGCACGTCGTCGGTGTTGGGCTTGAAGGCCAGGCCCAGCAGCGCCACGGTCTTGCCCTTCACGTCGCCGCCCATCGCCGCCTTGATCTTCTCGACCATCCGGCCGGGACGGTGGTCGTTCACCGCCACCGCGGCCGCGATGATCTCCAGCTTCGCCCCGAACTCCTCCGCGGTCGCCAGGATCGCGCGCGTGTCCTTGGGGAAGCACGAGCCGCCGTACCCCGGCCCGGGGTGCAGGAACTTCCCGCCGATCCGGTTGTCGAGCCCCATCCCGCGCGCCACCTCGTGGACGTCGACGCCCGCCTTCTCGCACAGGTCGGCCATTTCGTTGATGTACGAGACCTTGACCGCGAGGAAGGCGTTCGAGGCGTACTTGATCAGCTCCGAGGCGCGGCGCCGCGTGGCGAGGATCGGCGTCTCGATCAGGTAGAGCGGGCGGTAGAGGTCGACCAGGATCGCGCGCGCCTGCTCGTCCTCGGTCCCGATCACGACCCGGTTGGGGCGCATGAAGTCCTCGATCGCGGCCCCTTCCCGCAGGAACTCGGGGTTGCTCGCGACCGAGAACGGGATCTTTCCCTTCGTGATCTCGCGGACCAGCGCCTCGACGCGGTCGCCGGTCCCGACCGGCACCGTCGACTTGACGACGATCACCTTGTAGCCTTCCATCTCCTCGGCGATCGACTTCGCCACCGCCATCACCGACGAGAGATCGGCGCGGCCGTGCGGGTCCTGCGGCGTCCCGACGCAGATGAAGAGCGCCAGGTTCTCCCGGACCGCGGTGGCCAGGTCGGTGGTGAAGGTCAGCCGGCCTGCGGCGACGTTGCGGGTCACGAGCTGGTCGAGCCCCGGCTCGTAGATCGGGATCTCTCCGCGCCGCAGCGCTTCGACCTTGGACGCGTCGTTGTCGACGCAGGTGACGTGCGTGCCGAACTCGGCGAAGCACGCCCCGGACACGAGACCGACGTAACCGGTGCCGATGACCGCAATGTTCACGTGCGAGACCTCCTGGCGGGAATCCGGGGGGCGCGGGCCGGGTTCTTCAGGCCGAGGGACGGGTCCAGGCCACGAAGCGGGGGATGCCCTCCGCCACCTTCACCGCGGGATGGTACCCCAGTTCCCGGCGGGCGCGGGCGATGTCCGCGAAGGTCACCGGGACGTCGCCCGGCTGTGCCGGCCGGAACTCGATCCGCGGCTCCTTCCCCAGCGCCTCGCCGATCCGCCGGACCAGCTCGAGCAGGCTGGTGGTCTCGGACTCGCCGAGGTTGTAGACGCGGTCGCCCCGGCCGCGGTCGAGCGCCCCCAGCACCCCGTCGACGATGTCGTCGATGTAGGTGTAGTCGCGCAGCGCCGAGCCGTCGCCGAAGACGGGGACCGGCCTGCCCTGGTCGATCAGCCGGGTAAAGGCGGCGATCGCCATCTCCGGGCGCTGGCGCGGCCCGTAGACCGTGAAGAACCGCAGGCCGATCGTGTCCAGCCCGTACAGGTGGTGGTAGACGCTGGCCACCAGCTCGGTCGCCTTCTTCGTCGCGGCGTAGGGGGAGACCGGGTGGTCGACCGGGTCGTCCTCCGAGAACGGCACCTTCGTATTGCCGCCGTAGACCGAGGACGACGAGGCGTAGACCACCTTGCGCACCCCGGCCCGGCGCGCCGACTCGAGCACGACCGTGGTGCCCCGGACATTCACGTCGGCGTAGAGCGCCGGCTGCTCGACCGAGGGCCGGACCCCAGCCCGCGCGGCCAGGTGGATCACCGCCCGCACCGGCTCTGCCGCGAGCATCCCGTCGAGCAGCGCGGCGTCGCGGATGTCCCCTTCCACCAGCGCGAAGCGCGGGTCGCGCGCCGCGGCCGCGAGGTTGGCGCGCTTGATCGCCGGGTCGTAGAAGTCGTCGAAGTTGTCGAGCCCCAGCACGCGCTCGCCGCGCGCCAGCAGGCGCTCGACGGTGTGCGAGCCGATGAAGCCGGCAGCCCCGGTGACGAGCACCGCCCCGTCGCCGGGCCCGCCGCTCACAGGGTGACGACCTTGGCCCGCTCGCCCGTGACCCGCTTGGTCGCGTTGCGGGCGTCGAAGACCAGTCTCGCGTCGCGCACGACCGCGTCGTAGTCGACCGCGCTGTGGTCGGTGACGATCAGCACGACGTCGTGGGCCCGGAGCGCTTCCGGGGTGAGCGGGACGTAGGGGACCTTCTGCCCGCCGACCTCGTAGACCTGGACGTAGGGGTCGTGGAACGAGACGTGCGCGCCGCGCGCCTCGAGCACCTCGATCACGTCCATCGCCGGCGACTCGCGGGTGTCGGCGGTGTCCTTCTTGTAGGTCACGCCCAGCACCAGGACCTTGGTCCCCTTGATCGCCTTGCCCTGCTCGTTGAGCACCAGACCGAGCTTGCTGACGACGTAGGCCGGCATCCCCCGGTTGATCTCGGCGGCGAGGTCGATGAAGCGGGTGAAGAAGTTGAGCGAGCGCAGCTTCCAGGACAGGTAGTGGGGGTCGATCGGGATGCAGTGGCCGCCCAGCCCGGGACCCGGGTAGAACGGCATGAAGCCGAACGGCTTGGTCGCCGCGGCGTCGATGATCTCCCAGACGTTCAGGCCCAGCTTGTCGCAGATCAGCGCGAACTCGTTGACCAGGCCGATGTTGATCAGGCGGAAGGTGTTCTCGAGCAGCTTCACCATCTCGGCGGCCTCGGCCGACGAGACGACGTGCACCGCGGGCAGCGCGCCCTTGTAGAGCGCCTCGCTGACCGCGCAGCAGGCCGGGCTGTAGCCGCCGACGACCTTGGGGGTGTTGTCCGTCTTGTACTTCGGGTTGGAGGGATCGACCCGCTCGGGCGAGAAGGCGACGAAGAAGTCGCGTCCCGCCTTGAGGCCGCCCTTCTCGAGCGCCGGGACGATCACCTCGTCCGTCGTGCCGGGGTAGGTCGTCGACTCCAGGATCACGAGCTGGCCGGGGCGCAGCCGCGGCGCGATCCGCGAGATCGAGTCCTCGATGTAGGAGATGTCCGGGTCGAGCGTCTTGCGCAGCGGCGTCGGGACGCAGATCAGGATCGCGTCGCACTCGCCCAGGCGCGAGAAGTCGGTCGTGGCCTGGATCCGTCCGGCGTCGACCTGCGCCTTCAGCTGCTCGTCGGTCACGTCGCCGATGTAGCTCTGCCCGGCCTTGATCGCCTCCGGCTTGCGCGCGTCGACGTCGAAGCCCAGGACGCGGAACCCCTCGCGCGCGAAGACCTCCGCCAGGGGAAGCCCGACGTAGCCGAGCCCGATGATCCCGACGAGGGCGGTCTTGTTGGCGATCTTCTCGCGGAGCGCCGCAGCGGCGTCCGGCAACGACGTGACGGTCATGACGTGGCCTCCGGGTCGGGCCGGCCGGGCGGACGAGGAGCACTCGTGCCGGCCGGCGGCGACGGGGGCGAATATGGCCTGTCGGCCGGGGGGATTCCAGTCGCCGCCGGAACCAGCCCGGGCCCGGCCGGGCGGGCCGCATCCGGGCCGGCGGCCGGCGGGGTGAGGGCGGCCGACGGGGGCGCGGCAGCGGGGCCGTCCCCGGGCCGCGCCTGCTCCTTCAGTCCCTTGCGGTAGTAGCGCTGGATCAGGCCGCTGGCGAAGCGGCTGCTCTTCACGCCGGTGATGACCGTCTGGACGTCGTCGTGGAGCGCCCGGTCGTTGACCAGCAGCCCCAGCGTCCCCTGCCCCTCGTCGATCTTGCGGGTGATCGAGGCCAGGTGGGCCAGCGTCTCGTCGAGGTGGGTGGTGACCCGGCGCGACAGCTCCTCGTCCCGGACCAGCCGGCCGACGAGGCCGTCTCCCCGTTCCAGGGCGGTCGCCACCGCCTTGAGCGCGGCCACCGTGTCGCGCAGCTCCGGCATCAGGTTCGACTCCCCGGTCGTCAGCTCGCCCGCCAGCCCCTCGCCCTTCTCGAGGCGGGTGCCGAACACGGCCAGCCCGTGGGCGGCGGTCTTCAGGTCGGCCAGCGTCTCGCGGGCCGCGGCGTCGTCGGAGAACAGGCGTCCGGCCAGCCCCTCCCCCCGCGTGACGCGCTCGGCGAGGGCCCGGAACGAGGCGATCGCCGCCTGCAGGTCCTCCACCCCCTGGGCCCCGAACCGCGGGTCGACGATCGCCTTGCCGAGCAGCCCTTCCCCGCGGCGGATCGCTCCCAGGATCGTCTCGAGGTCGCCCGTGATCCGCTCGACCGACTCGGCGATCGTCGCGCCCCGCTCCAGCAGCGCCGGCCCCTCGGCGACCGGGATGACCGCGCCGTCCGGCAGCTGGGGCCGGTCGGGGTTGCCCGGCGCGATCTCGACCGCCTTCTCGTTGGCGACGAACTGCAGGATCGAGAGCCGGGCCACGCTCCCCTCGCGGACCCGCGGGGCGTAGTCGGCGTCGATCTCGACCTCGACCTCGATCCCCGCGGCGCGCGGGTCGGTCGGGAGCACGATCCGGGTGACGTTGCCGACCCGCACCCCGGCCAGCGAGACCGGGGCGCCGACCCGCAGCCCCGAGGCCTCGGCGAAGGTGGAGCGGTAGCGGTACTTGGCCGAGAAGAGCTTCGACTGCCCGCCGATCACGAGGATTGCGACCGCGAGCAGCGCCATGCCGGCCACGACCGTCAGCCCCACGAGCAGGTCCTGCGACGATTTTCTAGCGGGCATGGGCACCTCCGGGCAGCCGTCCGGCCAGGAAGGCGGCGAGGATCTCGTCGGTCGTGTTCCGGGCCTCGTCGACCGTCCCGACGAAGCGCAGGTGAC
>CAYZDB010000162.1:0-6662 GCA_964476985.1 uncultured Acidobacteriota bacterium
GGACGGTCTCGGTGTCGCTCCAGACCTCGACCGCGACGGTCTCCTGGGCCGACGGGCTGGTGTCGCGGTCGCGGTCTCCCAGCACGACCGTCACGCTCGCGCCGCAGGCGTAGGTCGGCCGGCTGAAGGTGATCTTGAACGGCCCGGCCAGCTCGGCCAGGGTCGCGGCCGAGGTCCTGACCACCGAGTAGAAGAAGGACTTGTTGCCGCAGTTGGCGATCGTGTCGGTCGACTGGTGGTAGTAGGGGTAGTTCCCGGCGTGACCGCAGTACCCTTCGTTGTCGGTGATCCCGCAGACGGCGGGCCAGCCCCGCTCCCAGAACGGCGCGTGGTCGGAGGCGGTGAGCGACGGGCAGTAGAAGGCGTCGACGGCGAGCCCCGTCCCGTACCTTCCGACGGCGGCCGCGAACTGCTCGCCCAGCCACTGCGAGGGGCCGTTGTAGTTCAGGTCGAGGTTCTCGGGGCTGGGGGAGTTGTTCCCCTCCCAGGCGATCATGTCCATGTTGATCACGCCGCGGATGTCCTCGCCGCGGTTGAAGGCGTCCTGGGCGTAGGCGTCGGAGCCCAGCAGCCCCTGCTCCTCGCCGGTGCAGGCGATGTACTTGACCGTGTTGCGGAAGGCCCAGCAGTTCATCGCCCGCGCGCTCTCGAGCACGTTGACGGTGCCCGAGGCGTTGTCGTCGGCTCCCGGGGCGGCCCCGCTGGACGGCAGGTCGTCGAGGTGACCGATCACGATGTAGACCTTGGACGGGTCGATCGCCCCTTCGCGGGTGCCGATCGCGTTGGGCGCGTGGCCGGCGTTCCAGGTCTGCAGCTCGGCGGTCAGCCCGAGCCCGGAGAAGACGTCGCGGCAGTAGGTCGACGCATCGCGGCAGCCCTGCGAGGGGGAGTAGCGCGTGCCGGTCGGCGGGTTGGTCGTCAGGTCGAGCCAGTAGTCGTCGATCGCGGCGGTGCTGACCGCGCCGACGATCTTCTGGACGATCGGGTCGGGTCCGGCGAAGTCGGAGCGGGCGGCGTCCGCCCGGGGCGCGCCTCGCGGCGGCAGCAGGCCGGTGCGCGGCAGCCGGTAGAGGAACGCGCCGGCCCGCGTCAGCGGCTCGAGCGAGGCCCCAGCCGGGAGCCGGACCAGGACCCAGTTCTCGGCCGACATCAGGATCGGCCCCGCCGCGGTGAGCGCGTCCAGGTCCGAATCGTCGCGCAGCCCGGCCTGGACGTAGTCCCAGCGCCCGGGGTCGGTGTCGACGACCGTGGCCTTGAAGCCGCGGCCGCGCAGCGCCGCGAGGTCGGCCTCGTCGCCGTGCACGAGCAGCAGGGTCTGGGCGTCGAGGACGACCGGGACGCCGTCCGCGGTCAGCGCCTCGCGGTCCGACGGCCCGAGCCGCTCGAGGCGGATCAGCAGCGCGGGCTCGCCGCCAAAGGTGAGAGTGAATGCGGACAGCAGCACCAGGGCGGCGAGCGCGCGCTTCATGATCGTGGTCTCTCCGTGGCCTACGGGCCTTCCGTGCCGCAGGGGTTCAGGCCGCGGACGAGGTAGAAGTAGGTCTCGAGCGAGGCGCCCGAGCCGAGGTCGTCGAAGGTGAGGCCGCTGGCCTCGCCCAGCACCCCGAAGTCGCCGGGGAGCGGGGAAGGCGAGCGGAACACGCGGTAGGAGCTGGCATCGGAAGCGGCCGGCCAGCTGAGGCGGATGTGCGAGAGCGACGGCCGCGTGACCGCGAGCGCGCCGATCGCCGCCGGGGTCGGCCGGCTGGTGGTCTCGAGGACAGGGACGTAGACCGCGTTGTCGTCGACCAGGCCGCCGTTCTGCGGGCCGCCCGAGCAGGTCTCGTTGTTCTCCGCGCGGACCAGGTAGTAGAGCGTCCCGGCGGGGGCCGTCGTGTCGTTGTACGAGAGGGTGGCCACCCCCTTGGCGACGCGGTGGGCCGGGTCGGCCGGGAACCCGGGGGCCGTGCCGCGGTAGACCGAGTAGGTCCCGCTGCCGCCGGTGCCCCAGGCCGGGGCCGCGTCCCACGAGACGGTGACGCCGGTCGCGCCGCAGGCGTTGTTGTCGACGGCCGAGACCGCGCCGGCGAAGGTCGGGGCGCCGCCGCAGCTGCCGCACGGGCCGTAGTCGGGCTGGGAGCCGTCCTTGAAGATGATCTCGTCGATCGTCCAGCCGGCATAGTTGTCCGTGGCGTTCGCCTTCTGCTGGAACTCGAGCAGCACGGAGGGCTTGCCGTCGACCTGGCCGCTGACGTCCCAGGTCTGGAGCTGCCAGCTGCGGTCGATCGTCTGGACGTTGTCGGTGCGGAAGAGCGGGAGCCCGGCCGGGACGAAGATCCAGATCGAGGCGTCGTCGCCGGTCCCCGAGGCGAGGTGGCGGTAGAGCAGCAGCTTGGTGTGGGTCCAGCTCGTGGCGTTCTGGGCCGGCATCCGGGCCTTCTCGGCTGTCCCCGGCTCGTAGCGGCCGGGGTTCGCGCCGCGGCCGGTCTGGTCGTGGCCCAGGGCCTTGCGGTTGTTGTAGGCGGAGGCCGGGTCGGAGGTTCCGCCGTAGGTGCCGAGCCCCTTCGGCTCGCCGATTTCCCACTCGCCCTGCAGCGTCCAGCCGGCCGGGTTGTTCTCGAACGACTCGCGGTAGTACAGGCCGGGGATCAGCGAGGTGTGGAAGAAGAACGGCTGGCCGCCGTCGTCGGCGACGCGCTGGTTGCCGTACTGGTCGGTGGTCTTGACCCGGAACCAGACCGTCTGGCAGGTGTCGAACTGGTTGAGCACGGTGTCGTGCGTCAGGACCAGCGACGCGTTGGACGCGACCTGGCCCAGGGCCGGGGTCGTGCCCCACTCGACGACGGTGTCGGCCGGCTCGGCGGTCGTGAAGTGGATCGTGGCGCGGGCGTTGGTGATCGTGTCGACCGAGAGCGTGGTGATCTTCGGCCCGGCGCAGTCGGCGGCCGCGGTGGCCCACGACAGGCGCGGCTCGCCGGTGCCGTCGTCGGCGTCCTGGTAGCTGGCCGTGATCACGTCGCCGTGGGCGGCCTGCAGCGAGCCGTTGGGCGCCGGGGCGCCGCCCGTGGTCGCGATCGAGCCCTGGAAGCGCGAGGTGTTGGCGCCGGTCTCGGTGATCGTCACCCACTCGCCCGCCGGCTCGGTGGTGCTGGTCACCAGTACGACCGCGGTGTCGACCGCCGTCGGGCTCAGGTTCAGGTCCTGGTCGACGACGCGGAACGAGGCGGTTGCCGCGCAGGAGAAGGTCGGGGCGTCCATCGTCACCCGGCCGGCGTGGCACGGCTGCAGCCCGTCGCCGAAGTTGCCGAGCGTCTCGAAGTGGTAGTACGCGCCGCCGTTGTTGGCGCGGGCCACGTTCCCGGCGGGGTCGGTCGAGCGGACCTCGTACCAGTAGGTGGTGCAGGAGGTCAGGCCGTTCAGCTTGACCTCGTGATTGGTCACGCGGGTCGCGCCGGAGGTGCTGGTCGCGGGCGGCTTGGTCGAACCCCAGAGCAGCAGCGTGTCGGAGACCTCGTCGGTCTCCCACTTGACGGTCGCCGCGGTGTCGGTGACCGCCTCGTCGCGCACCCCGGTCACGACCGGGAAGACGCAGTCGCCGAGGGCGGTGTGCTGGCGCGCGACGTTGAAGCCGCCCGAGCCGTCGTCGGCGTCGACGTACTCCGCGGTCAGCGTGTCGCCGTTGGCGATCGCGAGTTGGCCGTCGCCCGCGACCGGCGGGCCGGAGGTGGTCGTCAGCGAGCCTTCGAACTTGCCGGAGCCGGGGGCGGTCTCGTTCAGCACGAGCGTCTCGCGCACCGGTTCGGTCGTCGACCAGACCGTGACGGTCACGGAGCTGCCGACGACGTTGGCGTCGCGCACCCGCAGCGTGACCTGGTTGCTGCAGCCGTAGCTGCCGGCGGTGAAGCGGACGTTGCCGGCGAAGGGGGCGGCCGAGGCGCCGACGCAGTTGGAGACCGCGCTCTCGCAGGCCCCGTTGCTGCCCACGGCCTGGACCCGGTAGTAGACGGTGAAGTCGTTGGCCAGGTCGAAGTCGGTGTAGGTCGTGGCCGGCGCGTTGGCGGCGTCGACGATGATCTGCCCGCGGTCGCAGCCCAGGTCGGAGCGCAGGACCTGGTACTTCGCGGCGTTGGGGACCGCGCCCCAGGTCAGCTCGACGGCGTTGGTCTGGGCCTTGGTGGTGATCGCCGGCTTGGCCAGCGCGGGGCAGGTCGACGAGTTCTGGTTCGAGGCGTCGGCCGCCGCGCCGCAGGAGATCCCGTGGCGCTTGAAGGCGGCGAAGATCGACGCCGCGTGCGGCGTGCCGTTGTTCAGGTTGCCGTCGTCGTCGTCGATCAGGCGGAACTTGTGGAACCAGCTGGTGGTCCCGCAGCCGTCGCCGTTGGGGGGCGCGCAGTTGTAGGCGTTGCCGCCCGACCCGGCGCGCGACTTGTAGAACAGCTTCTCGGCCAGCTGCCAGGCCGACGCGGCGTCCATCCCGCCGGTCGTGACGAGGTCGCGCGTGGCCAGGTCCCAGACCGTCTCGCCGGCCAGGTAGCCTTCGCAGTGCTCTTCCTTGCCGCACGGCCCGCCGCCACCGCCGCAGTTGTTCTGGATGAAGCCGCCGGGGGTCGACGGCGCGTGGTTGGCGTGCTTGTCCCAGTCCTGGTCGCGGATCCCGGTGCAGTTCAGGCAGGCGTTGCCGTAGCCGTCGCAGTTCTGCGAGACGAAGAAGCCGCGGCCGATGCAGCTCTCGCGGGTCTCGAAGAAGGCCACGATGTCGGCGTAGGCCTCGGACGGGTTGTCGTACCCGCCGCCGTCGTTCTGGTCGATCCCGTGGCCCCACTCGTGGACGAACACGCCCATGATCTCGCCGGTGTTCCGGCAGCCGCCGCCCGACTTGTAGAAGTTGACCGATCCGCTCCAGTACGCGTTGCAGGTGGCGTTGATGTTGACGTTGTCGATCAGTTGCTGCTTGAGCCAGTTGTTGGCGGGAAGCCAGGCCCGGCCCTTCTCCATCGAGCGGTTGAGGTGGAAGAAGCCGGAGCGCGAGGCGTGGGTGTTGCCGGCCGAGGCACCGGGCGGGATCTCGCAATCGGTGCCGGGACCGAGCCGCAGGTCGAGCGGCTCGTCACAGGTCGTCGACTCCTGGATCGGCCCGCAGTTGTCCTGGACCTTGACGTACGGGCCGGACAGCCGGGTCGTGACGGTCGCGCCGGGGGGCGAGCACTCGTAGAGGCCGTGGTCCAGCGTCGGCGGCTGCGCCACGCCGTCGACCGTGTAGTCGGAGAAGGGCATCGGGTAGTCGGGCTGCTCGCAGCCCGAGGGGCAGAGCTGGTCGTCGGAGATCGGGTAGACCCCGCCCTTGATCCGCTCGTAGCGGGTGTCGTCGAACAGCGCGGCGACCGCGCCGGTGGCGGCGTCGATCTCGGCGACCCAGGTCGGCGACTCGCCCGGGACGGTCATCGTGAAGCGCCAGACGAGGCGGTGGTCGTAGCCCTCGCCGCGCGGGCCGGACCAGGCGGTCGCGGTCGTTCCCGCGGGGTCGACCGGCACCAGCCGCAGCTCCGGCGCGCCGCGAAGCGTGAGCGCCGGGGGCGCTGCGGCGCCGAGGTACTGCATCAGGGCGGTCTGCGCCTCGTCCGGGCTCAGCCGCGGGATCGGGGAGGTGCGCACCTTGCCCCAGGTCGTGGCGCCGAACGCGACCAGCTTCCCCTCGGCGACGTGGAAGTCGTAGCGCGCCCCTTCGACCGGCACGCCGTCGACGACCTGGCGGAACGAGACCTGCCAGGTGCGCCCGTCGAGCAGCGCCGAGGCCGCGCGGTCGAGCTCGATCTGGCCGGACCAGTCGCCCAGCAGCAGGCGGTTCTGCTCGAGGAAGAGCAGGGCCTGGGCGGCCAGCGCGTCGAGCGTCGCCTCGCCGCCGGCCGGCACCCAGGCGATGCCGCGGCCGATCGCGAGCGTCGGCAGGCCGGAGCGCACGTCGATCCAGCCGTCCCAGCCGCCGCCCTGCTGGGCGACGAACGCGTCCCAACCCGCGCGCAGCGGATCGCCCGCCGGGAGCGCCGTCGTCGGCAGGCCCGAGCGTCCGATCGTGGCGCCGGGGTGGGCCACCGCGAGGTGGTCGAAGCGCTCGCTGGCCGGCCGTTCCCGGAGCGCGAGCGCCGGGACGGCCAGCAGGACGACGAGACCCAGGACGAGAGCTGAACGGATCGCGACGCGTGCTGCCACGCCAGAGGACATTCGGACCTCCCCTCGAGTAAGAGCTCCTTGCGCTGGACGATCGCGAAACCCGCCGGACATCGGCGGATCGTGGACGCCGCCCGTGCAAACCAAGCCAAGGACTTACTACGCTTACCGATTGGAAAGGTCAACGGGGTTTTTCGGTAAGCCGGGCTCCGGGCGCCGCGACAAACTATACGAACGATTCAAGATAACGCCCCGCACCGGCTCCCGGTCCGCCCCGGGCCAAACCAGCCGTCCCGGGGAAGTAATCGATTGTCACGCCGGCCGGGGCCCGACGCCGTACCCTTCTCCTGCCGACCGGTTCAAAACCGGCCCCCGGGGGGGCCCCTGTCGACGGGACGGGCCGCGGTCGGCGATCCCGTGAGGAGACACAGGAGATGACGACGACGGAGTCCGGAGCGCGGTTCGCGCGCTCGCTGCGGCTGCTGCCGCTGGCGGCCGCGCTGGTGCTCGGCGGGGCG
>CAYZDB010000163.1:0-1297 GCA_964476985.1 uncultured Acidobacteriota bacterium
CGTTGATCGTCTTCCCCCTGCTGGTCGAGGCCACCGCGAAGTTCAAGGTCCTATCGCCCGCGGCGAGCGCGGCGGCGATCCTGCTGGTCGCGCTGCTCGGCCTGGCGGTCGCGCATCGCCGCGATCTCGCGAACCTGGCGTGGATCGAGACCCTGGGCGCCGCCGCCGCCGCTGTGGCGCTCGCCGTCGCGACCCGGGCGGTCGTGCTGTTCGCCGTCGTGCTGTTCCTGCTCGCGGCGGCCGCCTTCGCCGCGGGGTGGCGGCGGCGCTGGCAGGGCCCGGGGTGGACCGCGGTCGCGATTCTCGACGGTTTCCTGCTGCTGATGGCGACGGCCGTGCTCGTTGCCCCTCCCGAGCAGGCCGCGCAGCTCGTCAGCCCCGCTGCGCTCGTCGCCCTGCTCCTGGCGCTGGCGGTCCTCTCCTTCGGCGCGTTCATCGCGAGGACCTGGCGCACCGGCGGGACCGTCCTCGCCGGCGAGATCGTGCAGGGGGCGGCAGCCGGCGTGATCGGGTTCGGGGGCGCGCTCGCGGTGACGCATCGCGCGGGCGTCGCCGCGACGGTCACCGGCCTCGTCGGGCTGCTGCTCGCGGCCGCGGCCTACGGCGCGTCGTTCACGTTCATCGACCGGATCGCCGGGCGCCGGAGCAGCTTCGTCTTCTACACGACCGCCGCCCTGGCCTTCACGCTGCTCGGGGCGTTCTCGCTCTGGCGCGGCCCGCTGCTGTCGCTGGCCTTCTCCGCCGCGGCGCTGGCGACCGCGTGGACCGGCAGCCGCCGGGCGCGCGAGACGCTGAGCCTGCACGCGGCGATCTACCTGGTCGCCGCGGCGGCCGCGGCGGGGATGGGCAGACTGGCGTGGGGCGCCCTGCTCCGGCCGGGCGGCCCGGACCCGGCTTTGCCGATCACCCCCGCGCTGCTGGTCGTGGTGGCCGTCGCGGCGGTCTTCTGCTGGCTCCCCGTGGCGTCGCACGGGCGCACCTGGGGCTCGCTCGCTCGCGGCGTGAAGGCGGCCGGGATGATCGTGCTGCTGCTCGGCCTCGACGAACTCGCCGTCGCGCTGGTCGCGCCCCGCCTGGCACGAGGCGAGGATGGACAGGTCGCGGGCGCGGCGCTCGCGGTCCTGCGGACCGCGTTGCTGTCGGTTTCGGCGGTCGTCCTGGCGCTCCTGGGCCGCACCGGGCGGCTGCGCGAGGCGGCGTGGCTGGTCTACCCGCTGCTGGTGGCGGGCGGGCTGAAGCTGCTGTTCGAGGACCTGCGCGCCGGCCACCCGGCGGCGCTCGTCCTCTCGTTCGCGCT
>CAYZDB010000163.1:1397-6630 GCA_964476985.1 uncultured Acidobacteriota bacterium
TGTTCGAGGACCTGCGCGCCGGCCACCCGGCGGCGCTCGTCCTCTCGTTCGCGCTCTACGGCGGGGCGCTGATCCTCGCGCCGCGGCTGGCGAGGCGCCACGCCTGAGCGGAACGGCGCGAAGGACCAACCGCGAGCGCAGTCCGTGTGCGAGGACCTCGAGCTGGGACACGTGGTCGCGCTCGAGTTCCTCCGCGGCGAGGCCGGTGGTGACTCGCGCTACCTGGCGCGCCGGCTCAACGAGGTGAAGACGGCGCGCCAGGTCGCCCATCCCCATGTCTGCCAGGTCTACGGCTTCAGCGTGACCGAACTCAGACGGGTTGAGCGCGGCCGGCGGGCCCGCGAAGGAACCCCGGTCGACGTGGCCCCGAGCCGTCCGCGCGCAAGGAGGTCACCGCACGCAGCCGCCGCCACCCTCCTCTCGCTCCTCTCCCGCGCTCCCCTGGCCGTAGGTTCCCGACAGTCCATTCGGCCGCACGAGATAGAACCATGCCGCACCCGCTTCCGGCCGCTCGGAGTCGGCGGCGAGCGCGCCAGTCAGATCGTCGGCCACGCAGCGTGTCGTACCGAGCTCGACCCACCCGTCGTGGAGTGCGAGGGCCGCTACGCTCCCCTGGATCACGTCATAGAAGAGGTTGTTCGCGGCGGGATCCCAGGCGACCGTCTCGCTGTCGAGGAACCGCAGCCTTCTCACTGCAGGCGCCGGAACGCCCGGGGCGGCGAGAACGGCGTCGAGTTGCGGCACCCAGCCCCCGAAATAGGTTCGATCGGCGAGCTCCATCATCGCAGGAACCGCCAGTTCCTCGCGGTCGATCTGACCGGGGGCCTCGAGTTCGTCCATCTGGCCGACGGGAGGGGCCAATCCGGCGGGAGCGTCCGGGTATCCGTCCGGGACCGACCCATTCCACGCTTCGTAGTAGCTCGCGTCAGGCTGGATTCGACGCCAGAGACCGGACGCCGCGAGACCGTCCTGCTCGATACGGGCCTCGAGGTGGTCCGCAGTGACGAAGTAGTGGGGAACGGCGTCGAAAGAGGTGATCGTCCGAGTTGCGGCGGCGTACGCGGCGAGACGGTGCAGGTGGTCGTTTGCGGCGCGCGCGGAGTGAAACGGCTCGGCCTGCGCGAGGCGGGCGACCCACGCCGGCCACGCGCCGAGCGGGAAGATCTCAGGGTGGGCTTCCAGCCAGCGCGTGGCGGGCCGCGAGTAGTGAATCGTCACGTGGCAGGCGGCATCCCATTCCTCCACCGGGTTCTGGATCGGCCAGTCCTCCATCGGCTCGATCAAGCCGTCGTAGTCAACATCGGGACAGGATGGCTGAAGCGGGCGGCTGTCGTAGCGGTCGTTTCCATTCCCGTCGAAGTAGAGGAGACCATTCCGGGTGACGCTCCCGCAGCGGCCCGAGGCGTCGGTCAGGGTGCCGGCCTGGAGCGGATCCCAGTGCAGGCTGGAGTAGTCGATGGCGACCTCGCTGTAGGCGTAGTCGCGCTCGGGCAGGTAGCGCGGGTTGCGCCCCTCGTTCCCGGCGTGCCCGTCACCGTCCGCGTCGAGCGTGGCGTCGCAGTCGAGGCTTGCCTTCCCGATCTCCGAGGTCCTCACCTGGTCGCTGCCCACGCTCTCCCACGAGGATATCCAGCGGACGGCGCCGACGAACTCCTCCGGCCAGGAGTCGAGGACGACGGGCGTGATCGTCGTCCCGTTCGAGGTGGCATGAATGCCCATCGCGGCGGTGAGCACGGGGCGCCCGACCACAGCGTGGATGGTGCGGCCGTTCGAGTCCGTGCTTCGACCGAGCGCGAAGCGCCAGACGTCGCGCGCTGCGAGCGCGGAGATCGGACCCCGGTCGTCGTAGGTTCCTCCGCTGCAGACGCTCCCGTCGCAGCCGCCGGGGTAGACGAACTGCACCACGACGAATCCTGCCCGGTCCGCGAGCGCGGTGAAGTCATGCAGAGTGCCCGTACCCGCGCCGCCGAGCATCGCAACGACGACCGGCGGACCATCAGCGTAGCGGTCGAGTCCGGGCGTGGTCGGCCACTGCAGGTAGACCGCCAGTGTTCCCCCGGCGGCGGAAGAGGGCAGGGCGATCGTCGCGTTTGCGGCGGCGAGAGCCTCGAGCGGAACCGGACCGACGAGCAGCACGGCGGCGATTCCGAGCCCTTCGACGAGTCCGCGTGATGCCGGGCGGAGCATAAAGCCCCCCCCTCGCTCCAAGCGCCTCGCGCTCGCTCGCTTCGCGCTGGCCGGGGCAGGACCGCGGCCCTCCCCCAGTGCGGGGCTGGGCCGCGGGCGATTCTGCTGCTCCGCGCGAGGCTACCCGGGCGCTCTCCCGACCCGGGCCTGCACGACCATCAGGACCTCGACGCGGCCCCGCGGGGTCGAGCCGGACCACCGGATATCGACCAGTTCGAGCGCGTCGCCGGTCTGCCGGAAGCAGAATTCCGGTACCCCGCCGGTACGGTGCCGGCCCAGCGAGTGCGAGAAGATCATGGCGGCGCTCTGGCCGTCCAGTCGCAGCGAGAACAGGGTTCCGCTCCCGACCTGGACCAGCTCAATGCGTCCTTCCGAGTACAGGTGCCCCTGGTAGAGCACCAGGCGGTCGATGTTGGCGTAGTACGTCGGGCCCGCCGCCCAACTGATGCCCACCGTCCCGCACGCGGCGACGGCGACCAGCACCAGCAGGGAAAGTCGACGGGCCTCCCCGCCAACCCACCGCATCGCATGCCTCGCGCTTCTGTCCATGGCCTGCCCCCCCAACTGTCCGTGCTTGGCGACCCTGGCCCCTCTATCCAGAAGAAGGGTCTGGAACGAGAGAACCGAACACCCCCCCGAGGGGGGCCGGGAAATCTCGCCTGCGGAATCCGCGCCAGCCGGGTTGAGCGCTCGGCCGGAACTCCCGGAGGGTGACGATCCCGTGGGGCGGCGGTCGCTTCCCGGCCGCAGGCCTCCTCGACCGGGAGGGGACTGGCCTCGACGCACTGCCCGCGCAGGCCGGCCCGTCAACTGGCGCCGCCGGTGCCGCCACCGGTAGGATCGAGCCCACGCCGCACGTCGGACCCGGAGGTCACGCCATGATCCACGCCTATGCCGCACACGAGCCGAAGGGGATGCTCCGGCCGTTCGAGTACGATCCCGGCCCGCTCGGCCGCGACCAGGTCGAGATCGACATCCTGGCCTGCGGAGTGTGTCACTCCGACCTGTCGCTCCTGCACGACGAGTGGGGCTTCTCGAGCTATCCGCTGGTCGCCGGGCACGAGGTCGTCGGGACGGTGGCGCGGCTCGGCGACGCGGTCGGGCACATCAAGGTCGGCGACACCGTCGGACTGGGCTGGTTCAGCGGCAGCTGCATGACCTGCCCGCACTGCATGGGAGGCGACCACAACCTCTGTCCCACCGCCGAGCAGACGATCGTCGGGCGCTTCGGCGGCTTCGCGGACAAGGTCCGCTGCAAGGCCGAGTGGGCGGTCCCACTGCCCCCGGGCGTCGACGCCGCGAAGGCCGGACCGCTCTTCTGCGGCGGGATCACCGTCTTCAACCCGATCGTCCAGTTCGGGGTCAGCCCCACCGACCGCGTCGGCGTGATCGGGATCGGCGGCCTCGGTCACCTGGCGCTGCAGTTCCTGAACGCCTGGGGCTGCGAGGTGACCGCCTTCACGTCGAGCGACGGCAAGCGGGACGAGGCGCTGCAGATGGGGGCGCACCACGTCGTCAACTCGCGCGACGCGAACCAGCTCGAGCGGATCGCCGCGTCGTTCGATTTCATCCTCTCGACGGTGGCCGTCGACCTCGACTGGAGCGTCTTCGTCAACGCGCTGGCGCCGAAGGGCCGCCTGCACACCGTCGGGGCCGTCCCGTCCCCGATCCCCGCCCCGGCCTTTCCGCTGATCACGCACCAGCGCAGCATCTCGGGCTCGCCGCTCGGCTCGCCGTCGACGCTGCGCAAGATGCTCGAGTTCTGCGCCCGGCACGGCATCGAAGCGGTGACCGAGCACTTCCCGATGCGGGAGGTCAACGACGCGCTCGAGCACCTGGCGTCGGGGAAGGCGCGCTACCGGGTCGTGCTGGACAACCGGCGCTGAGCCGGGCCGGGAACCAGACAGGTCAGGGCCACCAGGTGACGCCCTTGTCGTCCTTCTGCGTGCCCGTGCACGGCGCGTTGGTGATCCGGCCCTTCTCGTCGTACTTGCAGTCCTTGTACTTCTTGGCGGCCATGCCGGGCTCCGGTGTGATGACGGCGCCCGTGCCGACCTGGCGGAACACGCGCGGCTTCGCGGGGGTGCCCGCTGCCTTGGGCGCAGTGCCGGGCTTCTCCGAGGTCTGCCCGTTCGTGGGGTCCTTGGCGTAGCTGGTGGCGGCGAGCAGCCCGGCCAGCGCGAGCATGACGATGAACCGAGGGGCGAGTTTCCTCATCGGCTTCCTCCTGTCGGCAGCTGGTGCGACAACCGCGTCACGCGGGCCGGTACCAGTCGCGTGCTCGGAACGTAGGTTCGGCGGGAGCCGATCGCCAGCAGCGTCGGCGCTGCCACTGACTAAATGCTCGGTCAGGGCCTTCCCGCTGATCCACAATGGCCGGTGCGGCGGGTGCGCCTGCGATACCATGCGGCGGGCTCGCAGCTGGCTCACGGGGGGTTCATGGGTCTTCCTGCCGGACATCGTCTCGGGCCGTACGAGATCCACTCGCCGCTCGGTGCCGGGGGCATGGGCGAGGTCTACCGGGCCCGGGACGTGCGGCTCGACCGCACCGTGGCCGTGAAGATCCTGCCCCCCGAGCTGGCCGTGGACGAGCGGTACCGCCAGCGCTTCGAGCGCGAGGCGCGCGCCGCGTCGGCCCTCAGCCACCCGCACATCGCCCACGTCTACGACGTCGGCGAGCAGGATGGGACGCACTTCATCGCGATGGAGTTCGTCGAGGGCGAGAACCTGCGCGAGCTGGTGACGCGCGGCCCGCTCGACGTCGACCGGGTCGTCGAGTTCGGGGCGCAGATCGCCTCCGCGCTCGAGGAGGCCCACGCGCGGGGCGTCGTCCACCGGGACATCAAGTCTGCGAATGCGGTCGTGACGCCGAAGGGCCAGGTCAAGGTGCTGGACTTCGGTCTCGCGCGGCGGGATCGGGACGGCGGGGACCAACTCAGCAGCCAGCACGTCACCGAGGCGCGGACCCAGGCCGGCCTCGTGCTGGGAACCGTGCCCTACATGAGCCCCGAGCAGGCCCTGGGCAAGGACCTCGACGCGCGCACCG
>CAYZDB010000164.1:0-6615 GCA_964476985.1 uncultured Acidobacteriota bacterium
ATCCGCGCCTTCGTCGAGTACGCGCTGGCGAACTGGTCGCCGGCGCCGGCCTTCCTGGTGCTGGTCGGCGACGCGACGCGCGATTACAAGAACTTCTTCGGGTACAGCCCGCCGCGGCAGCTCGTTCCGACCCAGATGTTCGACCTGACCTCGAACTCGCAGTTCGGCTACTACCCGTCCGATACCTGGTTCGCGGCCGTGGTCGGCAGCGACGCGATTCCCGACCTGGCGGTCGGTCGCATCCCGGCCCACTCGCTGGCCGAGGCGGAGGAGGTCTTCCGCAAGATCGTCGCCTACGAGCAGGGGGCCAAGCCGCCGTCCTGGGCGGGCCGCGCCTGCCTGGTCTCGGAGATGGAGGCGGGCGCACCCGAGACCTTCACCGGGATCCACGACGCGATGTACGCCCAGTACTTCACGGGCGGCCCGGCCGTCGGCCAGAAGGTCTACGAGCAGTCCGTCGACGAGGACTGCCAGGGCGGCGGCACGCCGATGAACAACCGCGTCGACGCCTGCGTCAACACCGGGGCCGCGGTCCTGAGCTACGTCGGCCACGGGCAGTACAAGGGCTGGGGCAAGAGCTGTTCGATCTTCCAGACCGCGGCGCCCACCGACCCGCAGGGGACGCGCGAGGACCTCGACGACATCGTGCTCGACTCGCCGCTGTCGTTCCAGATCCACGCCAACTGCATCACCGGCCACTTCCCGGCCGACTCCAGCGCGGGGAGCCTGAACGACAGCTGGTACACCTTCGTCGAGGACTGGCTGACGACCCCGCGCAAGGGGGTCGTCGGCGGCTTCGCGCCCGCGCACCTGACCTACCTGCAGGAGATCGACTCGCTGATCGCGCCGTTCTACGACGAGATCTACGGCCGGAAGAAAGAGCGCGTCGTGGCGCGGATCGACGCGCGGATCCGGGCCGAACTGTCGACCTTCAACAACGTGACGGGCCTGCGCTCGTTCGTGCTGGAGGGCGACCCCGCGCTGCGGCTCGCCGTGCCGGCCCCCGCCGCGCCCGCGATCACCTCGATCGTGCGGGCCGGGACCGGCGCGCTGACCGTCAGCTGGACGGCGGTGAGCGGCGCCGCGTCCTACCGCGTCTTCCGCTCCACGACGCCGGGTGGACCGTACACGCAGGCCGGCCAGACCGCCGCGACCAGCCTCACCGACAGCGGGCTCACCAACTGCCGCGAGTACTTCTACTACGTCGTCGCACTCGATTCCGCGGGCTTCCAGAGCCGCTGGTCGAACTTCAACGAGACCTGCTACGGCGACCGCAGCGACTGCCGCTCGGGGATCCCGGAAAACCCGTCGGGACCGGCGGCTCCGACGCTCACCGGCGTGCAGGACACGCAGGCCGGCGGCGAACTGCTGGCCAGCTGGAACGCCCCCGCCGACCCGGGCCAGGAGATCGTGCAGTACCGCGTGGAGTGGGCGGCCTCGGCGGGCGGCGCGGCGCTGGGCTTCCGGGTTGCCGGGGGGGAGGCGCGCAGCCTGGCGATCGGCGGGTTGGAGAACGGCAGGACCTACTGGATCCGCGTGCGGGCCGAGAACTGCAGCCTGCCCGGGCCCTACTCGGGCGAGCTGAGCGGCGTGCCCCACCTGGTGCGCGGGATCAACCCGCCGCGCGCGATCGGCGACCTGCGCGTGACGCGGCAGGGGAGCGATCTCCGGCTCACCTGGACCCCGCCGTCGCAGACGGTGTGGGGAACCGGGACGACCCTGACGGCGATCGAGGTCTACGGCTCGACCGCCGGGCCGGCCTTCGCGCTCACGCCGGGGAACCGGCTGGCCTCGCTCGGCGCGAGCGCCGCGCAGTGGACCCACCCCGGGCAGGGGACCGCGGCGCCGAACCCGCGCTGGTACTACACGGTGGTCGCGGTCGACTCCGGCGGGCTGCGCTCGTCCGGTGGCGACGAGCTGCCGGACGGGATCGCGGACCTGCGCGTCCAGCGGCTGTCGGCGAGCCAGCTGCGGCTGGCGTGGAGCGAGGTAACGCAGGCGGTCGACGGCCGGCCGATGGAGATCGCGAGCTACAACCTGTACGGGAGAGCGTCGACCCTGCCGCGCAGCGCCTGCGGCGACGCCAACCGCCTGGTCGCCGACATCCCGCCCGCCGGGGGGGCGGTCGAGGTCACGGTTTCGACCCCGGCGGGGGCCTACTACACCTGGCAGGTCCTCGCCGAGGACTGGCACGGCAGCGAAGCCGTCTGGTAGGGGCCGGCCTCCGTGCCGGCCCGCCCCGCGACCGGAGCCCTACCGCAGGGTGTCGAGGTCGCGCTGCGCCGCCGTGTTGCCCGGGTCGCGCTGCACGACCGACTCGAGCAGCTGCTTCGCGGTCTCCTTGCTGCCGAACCGCATCTCGTAGCGCGCGCCGCGGTGAGCCAGCAGGACCTGGTTGCGCGCCGCCGCGTCGCGGTTCCGGCGGGCGGCGTCGGCCTCCGCGGTCCGGCCGTTCCGGCGGAGGATCTCCTCGTAGACGTCCCACTCGCGCAAGGCGAGCGGGTTCCACTCGAGGAAGCGCTTCATGAGCTCCAGCCCTTCCTCCGTCTGGCCGCTGGCCATCGCGAGCACCGCCGCCTCGCCTGCGAACTCCTTCTCGAAGCGCGAGACCGGCAGGCTCACCAGCACTTTCCCGTCGGCCCAACCGTCCTTGTAGCGCCCGGCCTCGCCGTTCACGCGCATCCTCATCCCCAGCGCCAGCGCGTTCCGGGGATCCGCCGCCAGGACGGCGTCGAGCAGCGGCAGGGCCTCGGCGCCCCGGCCTCCGCGCACCAAGGCGCGCGCCAGCATGATCTTCGGCTCGACCCGGTCGGGTGCGAGTTGGACCGCCTGCTCGTACATCCGCAGCGCGGTTCCGGGGTCGGGCTGGGGCGCCGACTCGAGCAGAAACCCCTCCGCGCACAGCGCCATCCCGGACGGGCCGCGGCGCTTGGCCTCGGCCACGAGCCGGGTCGCGGTCCCGCGCTCGATCCGCCCGGCGGCGTAGGAAAACGCCAGCGCGCCGACCTGCTCGGCCGAGAGCGGGGACGCCGCCGTCTCGGCTATCGGGAGGATCCCGGAGTGGAACCGCTCCAGCAGCTTGACGTTCTCGTCCAGCGTGTCCTGGATCCGCCACGGGGCGTGCAGCTCGACGTACATCGAGTCGTCGGTGTTGCGCTGCGTGGCCAGCCGCGCGATCTCGCCCAGGTCGTCCGAGGTCAGCCGCATCAGCGACCACAGGTCCTCGGTGCCGAGCAGCCGCAGCTGCTCGAGGTCCTCGCGCACCGCGGGGGGCAGCGTCTCCCAGCGCGGCAGGTCGGCCGCGGTGAGCGGCCGGTCCGAGGCGAGCAGCATCAGGTCGCCGTCGTTGCGCAGGAACTGGAAGGCGTAGGCGTACGGGAACTCCGAGCGCAGCGCCTCGAGGACCGAGGCCACGCCGGGCGGATCCATCCCGTAGAGCTGGATCCACTGCAGCAGCCGGCCGCCCGGGTTGAGCGCCCGTCGCGCCGCGTGGAAGAACTCGCGGGTGAACAGGTTCGAGCAGCCCGAGAGGAACGGGTTCGACGGTTCCGAGATGATGACGTCGTACTTCTCGCGCGTCGCGGCGAGATAGCTCCGGCCGTCGTCGAGAATGACCCGCGCGCGCGGGTCCTCGAGCGGCCGGTGGTTCCAGGGGTCGAAGTAGCGCGAGGCCTCGATCACCGCCGGCTCGATCTCGACGACGTCGATCGCCCGGACCGGGTGCAGCGAAGCGGCGCCAGTCGTCACTCCCGAGGCGTAGCCGATCACCATCACGCGCTCGGCCGGCCGGCCGAACAGCAGCGGCAGGTGGCCGGAGAGCACCTGCGTCGACATGTCCTTCAGCGACGCGTCCGGCTTGCCGTTGATCTTCATCGTGATCCCGTCGGGCTGCTTGTGAATCGAGACCGTGGCCGAAACGCCGTCGCGGTAGTAGGCGATCTCGTTGACCGGGATCCCTTCGAACGGGTCGAGTTCGATGTCGAAGTCGAAGGCGGCCTGCGGGCGGTAGTAGGCGCCCATCGTCATCGCCTTTTGCGACCAGACCGGAGGGATCAGCGCGACCGCGACCCCCGCGGCGCCCGCCGCGGCCGCCAGCCCGGTCCGGGCGGCGCCCTTCCATTGGGACTGCCAGAGCAGGACCACCGCCGCCGAGAGCAGGTTGATCGCCACGGCGAGCGTCATCGTGCGCGAGAGGCCCAGCCAGGGGATCAGCACGAAGCCGGCCAGGAAGGCCCCGGTCGCGGAGCCGAGCGTGTTCACGAAGTAGACGTCCCCGACGGTCTCCGACGGCTCGCGGCCGGCCGCGGAGAGCGTCCGGGTCAGCAGCGGGAAGAGCGCGCCGAGCACCAGCGTCGGCCCCAGCATCGCGAGGATCGAGAGCACGAACGACGCGATGACCACCGTCCGCCCGCCGAGACCGAAGGTCTCGTAGACCCGCAGGAAGACGTCGTTCATCTGCCGCAGCAGGAAGAGGGTCAGAAACGACAGGAGCCCCAGCACCAGCAGCCCGATCGCGTAGGCCCGCACCGGTTGCTTCAGGCGGTCAAAGAAGCGGCGCCCGACCAGGCTCCCCAGGGCGATCCCGATCAGGAAGGCCGAGAGCATCGCCGAGAAGGCGTAGACCGACGAGCCGAAGACCATCGTCAGCGCCCGGGTCCAGGCGACCTCGTAGGCCAGGGCGGTGAAACCGACCAGCCCGTAGGAAAGCAGCGCCAGGTTCCAGCGCGGCCAGGCGGCGGCGCCCGCGTCCGCCGCGGGGGCCGCGGCCCGGGCCGGCTTCCGGGCCGGGGTGGACGGCGCCGCTGCCGCGGCCTCGGGCGCGGCGCGCTCCAGCCGCGGCGCGAGCACCAGCAGCGCGATGAGCCCCGCTGCCGCGTCCATCGCGGCGCCGACGACGTTGGTCCAGAACACGCCCACGGCGGGGAACAGCAGGAAGGTCGCGCCCAGCGTGCCGAGCACCGCCCCCAGCGTGTTGATGCCGTAGAGCAGCCCGACGCGGCGGGCCAGGTCGTCCCAGCCCCGCGTGACGGCCGCGACCAGCACCGGCAGCGTGGCCCCCATCAGCACGGTCGGGACCAGGAAGACCGCCAGCGCGAGCACGAAGCGGACCAGCGCCGCCGGCCAGAACGACATCCCGGAGAGCAACGCGCTGTTGAGCGAGGGGTAGAGCCCGACGACGAACGGCACCGCCAGCGCGTAGACCGCGATCCCGAGTTCCATCCAGCCGTAGGCCGCGATCCCGTTCTTCAGCCGGCGGGCGATCCGGCCGCCGAGCAGGCCCCCGATGCCCAGGCCGAGCATGTAGGCGACCAGGATCGTGCTGATCGCGAGGGTCGTGGAGCCGAAGACCAGCTTGAGCAGCCGCGACCAGCAGACCTCCATCACCAGGCTGCCGGTGCCGGAGAGCAGGAGCGCGGCCGCGACGGGACCGAGCAGCGATCGGGACGCCGGGGTGGCTGCGGGCTTGGTCATCGGGGGGCGGTCCCTTCGCGCAGGGTGCGCAGGCTCTGCCGGGCCTGGCGCAGGTCGGCGGCGGAGTCGGGGAGGGGAGCGGCCCGGCTGACGAACGCTTCCCAGGCCGCGATCGCTTCGGCCTTGCGCCCCAGGTCCTCGAGCGCGCGCGCGCGGTTGAAGAGCGCGGTCGGGTCGCGCGGGTCGAGCCGGACGGCCCGGTCGAGCAGGGGGAGCGCGTCGCCGGGCCGGCCTGCCTGGATGTAGGCCGAGGCCAGGTTCGAGAGATCGACCGCCGAATCGGGGGCGAGCCGGGCCGCCTGCTCGAGCAGCTCGATCGCGCGATCCACCTTGCCCTCCTCGTTGGCGAGCAGGCCCAGCGCCAGGCCGCGCAGGGCGTCGACCCGGTTCTCGTCACACTTGAGCGCTTCGAGGTACTGCGGCTTGGCGTTCAGCCACTCCTTCTTCTCCTCGAACTCCTGGGCGCGGATCACGTGCAGCCGCGCGACGCAGCGGGCTTCCGTCTTGAGCGGATCGGTCGTCGCGGGGACGGCGACCGCGCCGCGCGCGACGACGAGCAGCGCGATCCCCGCGAGCAGGCCGGTCCACAGGCCCCGCCGAGCCGGCTCGAGCCCGCTTTCGGCCCAGCCGGCCATCGCGCCCACCGCGGCGCCGGCGAGCAGGCCGACCCCGCCCAGCACCGGCCCGGCCAGCAGGAGCCCACCCAGGCCCAGCGCCAGCCCGAGCAGCAGCGCGCGCCGCCAGGCAGGGGCCGGCGAGCCGCCGCCGAGCAGTGCGCCAACGGCCGCTCCGGCCAGCAGCCCGAGCACGAGCAGGTCGCTCGGCACCCGCGCCAGCGCCTCGCGCCCGACGACCAGGGCGTAGCCCGCGGCGACGGCCGCCAGGGCGGTCACGGCCCCGACCGCGACCGCCGCCCCGCGCCGCATCCACTGCGGGACCCAGCCCGCGGTCAGGACGACGAGCGGAAGCACCGCCGCGAGCAGCGGCACCGCGACGCTGCGGCCCAGCCCGGCGGCGATCGCGCCCCCCACCAACAGCAGCGCCCCGCGGACCGCGCCGCCGGCGTCCGCGCGGAGCACCGCGGAGGAGAGCAGCGCGAGCGCGAGCAGCGCCGCCGGCACCGCCAGGGCGTCGTATGGCGCC
>CAYZDB010000165.1:0-6589 GCA_964476985.1 uncultured Acidobacteriota bacterium
GGATGATCCGGAAGCGCGTGAGCACCTCGGGGTGAACCTCGCCGACGACGCCGATCCGCTCCCCTGCCCCGTCCAGCACCTCCGCTCCGCGGCCCGGGATGAAGAGCGGCCAGTCGAGCGCGCGGTAGAGCACGCCGCCGCCGTCGCGCCCCGTTTCGCGCAGCAGCGCGTCGAGCGCCGAGCGCGCGTCGGCGTACCCGAGGCCGTCGCCGGCCAGCGCGAAGCCGGCGACCATCGTCTCGGATGCGCCGGTCTCCTCCGCGGGATCGGCGTGGACCACCAGCCCGACCTCCGCGATCCGCTGCGGGTAGGAGTGGCCCAGGTTGATCGCCAGCGTCTCGAGCAGCCCCGGCAGCACCGAGACGCGGACCATCGTCTGCTCGACCGAGATCGGGTTCTCGATCGTCGCCTGGCGGTCGTCGTCGGGAAGGCCGGTCTTGCGGTAGGTCGCCTCCTCCGAGGTGATCGCGAGGGTCATGACCTCGAGGAACCCGAGGCCCGCCAGCGCCGCGCGGGCCCGCACCGCGGCCTCCTCGCGCGGCTGCGGCAGGCCGATCGTCGCGGCCGCCAGGCCGATCGCGGGGATCCGGTCGTAGCCGTGCGCGATCGCCGCGTCCTCGACCAGGTCGCGCGGGTGCAGGATGTCCGAGCGCCAGGCCGGGACCAGCACCCGCACCTGGCCGTCGACCACCGCCGCGTCGTGGCGCATGAAGCGCAGCAGCTCGGCGACCTCCTCGGCCGTCCACGGCACGCCGATCAGCCGGCCTGCGGCCAGCGGATCGAGCACCACCTCGTGCGGCGCCAGGTCGGGCGTGACGCGCGTCTCGCCCGCGTAGCGGACCGTGACCGTCTCGGCGTGCGCCTCCGGGCAGGCCTCCAGCAGGCTGGTCACGACCATCGCCAGCGCCTTGTCGATGTGGCGGTCGGCCAGCCCCGTGACGTCGATCACGACCTCCTTCGTGGCGGTCGTGACCCGCGTCGCCTCGCTGTTGATGATCGGCGGCATCGAGAGCACGCCGCCCTTGGCGTCCGCCAGCAGCGGGGCCTTCGTGTTCCCCTCCAGCAGCCAGGCGTAGGCCGTCCCCTTGGGGTGCTTCGCCAGGATCTCGCGCGGGGTCAGCGCGCTGTGCGGCTGGGAGGGATCGAAGCCGAGCGGTACGAAGCGCAGGCCGTCCAGTTCGACCGCGCGGTAGGACAGGGCCGGCCCCGCGACGGTCGCCAGGTCGTAGACGCCGATCGAGGCCAGCTTGCGGTCGCGCCCCAGCGCCCAGTGGACGTTTTCCTGCAGCTTCATCAGGCCGCGCAGCCGCGCGTCGTCGAGCGTCAGCCCGCGCACGATCGCGGCCACGATCCGCGGGCGGTGCACGCCCGGCCCGGCCAGCCCGGGGTCGACGTCGACCGTGAACATCCCCGGCTCGACGCGGTAGCGCGGCGCGCCCGACTCGCGGCGCAGGAAGCCGCGCAGGCCGCGCGCCAGCCCTTCCGGCCCGAACAGGTCGGGGCGGACCGCGAGCAGTTCCATCCGCAGCACCTGGACCTGGCCCGCCGGCGCCCCGGGCGTCGCGGCCGAGCGCAGGTCGGCCCCGCAGCCTTCGCACGCGGGCGGCGGCGCGGCGTCCTCGCCCCCCTCCGACAGCGTGCCGCACGACGGGCAGCGCCAGCGGTAGGCCGTCGCCCAGCCCTCGACCGAGCAGCCGAAGCGGTGGAGCTGGTGCTCCAGCTCCGCGGGCTCGATCGTCGCGCCGTAGCGCGCGAACAGTTCGTCGAGCGGAATCCCTAGGACCGGCACAGCGGCGTCTCCTTGAGCCAGTCGAGGTGCGCGAGGTAGATCTCGCGGATGTCCGAGAGGCCGAAGCGGAACATCGCGACGCGCTCGAGTCCGAGGCCCCAGGCCAGGACCGGCACCGTGCAGCCCAGCGGCTCGGTGACCTCCGGCCGGAAGACCCCCGCGCCCCCCATCTCGACCCAGTCCTGCCGCGACTCGAGGTAGACGAAGACCTCGACCGAGGGCTCGGTGTAGGGGAAGAACGCCGGGCGGAACTGGATCCGCGGGAAGCCCATCTTGCGGTAGAAGGTCGTCAGCAGCGTCAGCAGCATCGCGAACGAGGCGTTGGCGTCGATCACGATCCCGTCGACCTGGTGGAAGACCGGCAGGTGCTTGTAGTCGATCGTCTCGCGCCGGAAGACCGGGCCGACGGAGAAGATCCGGCGCGGCGGCCTGGGGTCGGCGTACAGCGCGCGCGCGGTCGCGGCCGTGGTGTGCGTGCGCAGCACGCAGCGCTCGGCCAGCGCCGGGTTCCAGCGCGTGCGCCAGCCGATCGAGCCGGTGTCGCCGCCGTCCTCGTGCGTGCGCCGCACGCGGTCGACCAGCGCCGGGTCCGGCAGCGCCGCCCGCTCGGGCCGCGCCACGTAGAAGGTGTCCTGCATGTCGCGCGCCGGGTGGTCCTGCGGCTGGAACAGCGCGTCGAAGTCCCAGAACGCGGACTCGACCCACGGGCTCTTCGTCTCCTCGAAGCCCATCTCGAGGAAGGCGCGCCGCGTCTCCTGCAGGATCCGCCGGAACGGGTGCTCCTTGCCGGGAACGGCGGCGGGACCGGGGAGCGTGACGTCGTAGGCGCGGAACTCGGCCTCGCGCCAGCGCCCTGAGACCAGCAGCTCGGTCGTCAGCTCGTTGACCTCGCGCCGCGACTCGACCCCGCCGGCGCGCAGCGCCTGCCCCTCGGCAGTCATGGCCACCAGCCGGCGGCGGCGCTCGCGGCGCTCGACGACGCCGGCGCGCTGGGCCAGCCGCTCGAGCGCGGCGTCCAGCGCCTCGCCCGCGGCCAGCACCGCGTCCCGCCGCACCGGTCCGTGGGCCGCGAGGAACCGCAGCAGCAGCTCGTCGGGCTCGAGCGCCGGTTCGCCCGTCGCCCAGGCCGCGCCGGTCCGCAGGCGCGCCCCGTCCTTGACCGCCCAGCCGCGCTGCGCCAGCCAGCGCAGCGATTCGCCGACCTCCTTGGTCGACAGGCCGGAGACTGCAGCCAGGGCCGGGATCTCGGCCTCGCCGCCCGTCGCGACCAGGGCCCGCGCCACCCGCCGCTCGGGGAACTCGGCCCCTTCCCAGCCCGCCGCCTTGGGACCGGTCCGGAACTCGTCCTCGGACTCCTCGCTGACGGCGACCAGGCCGCGCTCGGCCAGCGTCGCCACCGCCCCCGCCACCGGGCTCTGGTCCAGCCCCAGTTCCCGGGCCAGTTCCTCGACCCCGACCGGTTCCTGGCCCGGGGGAAGGGCCTCCAGCACCCGGACCTCGACCTCGCGCAAGACCGCGCCCACGCCGTCCTCCCGCGCCTGCCGCGCAGAACGGCGGATTGTATCCCCGATCCCCGGGGCCGGCCCCGCGGCCCGGGCCCGTATAATCGCGCCCCGGAGGACCCCCGCGTGATGTCGGAAAACGGAGCGCCCCCCCCGCGGCCGTCGTCCCAGGTGGTGGAGGTCGAGCTGGCCGGCCGGCTGTACCGGCTGCGCGGCGAGGACCCGGCGCTGCTGCGCGCGCTCGCGGCCCGCGTCGACGACGCGCTGGCCGAGGTGGCCGGGGCGTCGGGCCTGCGCGACGACTTCAAGGTCGCGGTGCTGGCCGCGCTCAACCTGGCCTCCGAGCACGAGGAGCGGCGCGAAGCCTGGCTGGCCCGCGCGCGGGCGGTCGGGCAGCGCGCCCGACGGCTGGAAGAGAGCCTGCTGCAGCTGGCCGCGGCGATCGAACCGGTCGACGAGCCACGCACCTGACCCGGCGCGGCGCCGCGGTTGACCCCCTCCCCCCGCCCCCGCATACTGAACGCGTCCGGCAGGTTCGATGCGTGTGCCGGCGGATCGCGCTTGAGCCAACAGCACCACCTCGGGAGCCCGGACTCCGCGGAGGGTGTGCAGGCCTTCTCGGCGCCTCGGGCGCCGCTTTCGAAGGAAGCCTAAGCCCGCGGGAGGGCACCCACCTGGTCCTCCAGGCATCAATCCCGCATCCGCCCACCGCTTGGATCTGCCGGTCGCTTCTTCCCCTCCGCCGGCGGACGCGATGAACACGCTGCTCGTGCTCGGGATCCTGGACGCGGCCCTGGTGGCCGTCGTGGCCGTGCTGGCGGTCCTCGCCGCGCGGCGCTCGCGCCAGCTCGCCCGGCAGATCGAGCGCTTCACCCAGCTCGAGCTCGAACTGGAGCGCCGGGTCGAGGAGCAGGTCCAGCGCCGCGTTGCCGACGAGGAGCGCCGGCTGCGCGAGCGGATCGCCCAGCGCGAGGCCGAGGCCGCGCGCCGCGACGAGGAGCTCTCGCGGCGCTCGGCCGAGCTGGCGGACCGCCGCCACAAGCTCGAGGAGCGCGGGGCGACGCTCGACGCCAAGGCGGAGGAGCTGGCCGAGCGCGCCGGCGCGCTCGACGCCCGGTCCGCGCGGCTGGACGAGCGCGAGGCCCGGATCGCGGGGGCCGAGGACCAGATCCGGAACCGGCTCGAGGAGGTCGCCGGGCTCTCCGCCGAGCAGGCCCGGGAGCGGCTGCTCGAGACGGTCGAGCGCGAGCTGACGGGCGAGGTCGCCCGCCACGTCGCGCGGGCCGAGGAGAGCGCCCGGCTGACCGCCGACGAGCGCGCGCGCGAGCTCGTCCTGCGCGCGATGGCCGCGGTCCGCGGCTCGGTGGCGGTCGAGGGGACGATCTCGCTGGTCGAACTGCCCAGCGACGAGATGAAGGGCCGGGTGATCGGCCGCGAGGGGCGCAACATCCGCGCGCTCGAGCACACCACCGGCGTCGACCTGCTGGTCGACGACACGCCGCGCGCGATCCTGCTCTCGTCGTGGGACCCGCTGCGCCGCACGATCGCCGCGCGCTCGCTGCAGAAGCTGGTCGAGGACGGCCGGATCCACCCGGCGCGGATCGAGGAGGTCGTCGAGAAGGCCCGCGCCGAGGCCGACGAGGAGGCGCGGGAGCGCGGCGAGGCGATCGCCTTCGAGCTGGGCGTGACCGGCCTGCACGAGCGGCTGGTGCTCCTGACCGGGAGGCTCTCGTTCGTGACCGACCACGGCCAGTCGCTGCTGCAGCGCGCGCGCGAGGTGGCCCTGATCGCGGGCGAGCTGGCCGACGAGATGCGGCTGTCGGGCGACGCGCTGCGCCGGGCCGGCCTGCTCCACGACGTCGCGCGCGCGGACAAG
Organism: uncultured Acidobacteriota bacterium; assembly: GCA_964476985.1. Classification (GTDB taxonomy): domain Bacteria; phylum Acidobacteriota; class Polarisedimenticolia; order J045; family J045; genus JALOKP01. The sequence goes on from CAYZDB010000165.1 coordinate 5,168, forward strand.
GTGCCGCTGCTGCAGCACCCGGCGATCGCCAGCGCCGACGTCGCGACCCGCTTCGGCGAGCAGCCGGCGGTGACCCACCCGATCCGGCTGCTGGCCCAGCCGAACGACGCACCGCGCACCCCCGAGGGGGTCGTCCTGGCGACCGCGCGGCGGATCGTCGTCGCGCGTCCCGGCGCCCGGAACGACAACCTGCAGCGCCACATGGACCGGCTCGACGAGGTCGAGAAGCTGGCCCTGGCGCACGAGGGGATCGAGCGCGCCGCGGCGGCCCGCGCCGGGCGCGAGCTGCGCGTCCACGTCCGGGCCGAGGCCACCTCCGACGACCAGGCGCTGCTCCTGGCCCGGAGCCTCGCGCTCGAGATCGAGAAGGCGGTCGACTACCCCGGCCAGATCCGGGTCGTCGTGATCCGCGAGACCCGCGCCGTCAGCTACGCGGTCTGAGCGCGACCGGCGCCCGCATGAACCTGCTCGCGATCGGGGACGTTTTCGGCGAGGCCGGCCGGCGCGCGGTCCTGCAGTGGCTGCCGCGCCTGCGCGAGGAACACGACGCCGCGTTCGTGATCGTCAACGTCGAGAACATCAAGGCCGGGCGCGGGGTCGACGCCGCGGGGGCCCGCGCGGTGCTGGAGGCCGGCGCGGACTGCCTGACCTCGGGAAACCACGTCTGGGCCCAGAAGGGCCACGACCAGCTGCTCGAGCGCGAGTCCCGCCTGCTGCGCCCCTACAACTACCCCGAGCCCTGCCCCGGGCGCGGCTGGCTGGTCGCGCCCTCCAGCGCCGGCCCGCGGATCGCGGTCCTCAACCTGCAGGGGCGCGTCTTCATGCCGCCGGTCGACGACCCGTTCCGCGCCGCGGACCGCGCGCTGGAGCAGCTGGCCGGGCGGGCCGACGCGATCGTGGTCGACATGCACGCCGAGGCCTCGTCGGAGAAGCTGGCGCTGGCCGCCTACCTCGACGGCCGCGTCGCCGCGGTGTTCGGGACCCACACCCACGTCCAGACCGCCGACGCGCGGGTCCTGCCCGGCGGCACGGGGTTCATCACCGACCTGGGGATGACCGGACCCTACGGCGGCGTGATCGGGATGCAGCGCGACGCGGCGCTGCGGCGCTTCCTGACCTCCCGCCCCGGCCACGCCGACCCCTCCGACGCCGAGCCCGGGCTGCGCGGCGCGGTCTTCGAGATCGACGAGGGCAGCGGCCGCACGCTCGCGGTCCGCCGGATCGCGCGCGGGGCCGGGGGGGCCTGATGCGTCCCGGCGGCGTCCCGCCGGGCGGCGAGACTCCCCTGCCCGGCTCACGCCTCGCCCCGCTCACCGTGACGCAGCTCAACGAGCTGGCCGACGCGCAGCTGCGCGAGGGGATCGGCCCGGTCTGGGTCGCCGGCGAGATCGTGCGCTTCGTCGCGCACGCCTCGGGCCACTG
>CAYZDB010000166.1:0-6574 GCA_964476985.1 uncultured Acidobacteriota bacterium
CATCGCCCCCAGCTCGCGCGCCAGGCGCTCGGCCGCGGCCGGGTCGGCCACCGGCTTGCCGCGTCGGGCCCGCTCGGCCGGCAGGCGCCGGCCCAGGCACTCGAGGGCGCTCGGGGCGACCTCGCGCACCAGGTAGCCGCGCCACTGGTCCTCCAGCAGCTCGCCCCGCAGCAGTTCCGCGCCGCAGCCCTGCGGCACGCCGCCCACGGGAGTCCAGGCGTGGACCACGACGCGTCGCAGCTCGCCCAACGCGGGCTGCGCGGCGATCCAGCGCTGGCGCTGGGCATAGCGCAACAGCGCCGCGCGCCGGCCGGCGATCCGATCGGCTTCGGCCGACGCCACCCCGGAGGCCCGCGCGGCCGCGACCAGCGCACGGATCTCGCGGTCGGTGGCCCCGCCGAGCACCGGCCCGGCGTCGACGTCGGGAACCCGCGCCGCGAACGCCAGCGCCGCGCGCCCCGCGTCGATGTCCGATTGCCGCCGGTCGGCTTCCCACTGCGCGTATTCCCCGCCCTGCAGCCCGCAGGTCCCGCCGGCCGCCAGACGGTCCGCGACCCGGACCAGGCGCGCGACCGCCTGCTCGCGCTCCGCTTCGCTCGCCGCCGGCCAGGCCTGCAGCAGCGCACCGCGCGCGCCGAGCCAGGCACAGCGCAGGTCGTCGTCGCAGTCCGCGATCTTCTCGGCGCGCTCGCGGCAGCGCCCCGGGAGCTTCCCCAGCGCGGTCGCCGCCGCGGCGGGCAGCGGCGCCCCGTCGAGCACGGCGCCCAGGTCGGCCTGGCGCAGCGGCGCGGCCGACTCGCGATCGGCAGCCGCCTTGCCGGAGAGCGAGATCGCCGCGGCCGGCGCGCCGGCGAGCAGCGCCAGCGCGGTCGCGGCCAGGATGCGTCGCACGGTCGTCATCGAGCCTCCTGCCGCGCCGCGGCGTCGGCCGCGACGAGCTGGTCCACCGCGCGTGCCGCGTCGTTGGCCCCCAGCCGCAGCCCGCTGCGGTAGCTCGCCGCCGCGCGATCGAGCGCGACCGCGGTGCTCTTCAGCCGGGTCGCGAGGGCCGGATCGTCCCGGCGCTGCGCGACCTCCTCCAGCTCGGCGAGGGCCCCCCGCGCCAGCTGGTCGGCGTCCTGCGGCACGCCGCCCTGCGCCACCGCGTCGCGCTTCTGCGCCACCAGCCGCTCGCGCTCCTGGCGCACCATGCGGTCGAGGTGGCTGGCGATCAGCCCGTCGATCCACGCGCCGCGCTGGCCGCTCTCGCGCTGCTCGGCCAGCCAGATCGCCGCGCCGCGCTCGCCGTCGCGCGCGGCGCGCATCATCGCCTCGGTGCGGGTCTTCCCTTCCTCGGGCGACGGGCGCAGCGCGCCCAGCACGAGAACCACCACCAGGCCCAGCGCGGCCACGCCCGCTCCGCCCGCCGCCAGCATCCGGCGCGACGGAAGCCGGCCCCCGCCGACCAGCCGGCGGGCCTGCTTGCGCGCCTGGTGCATCAGCGGCCCCGCCTCGTCCTCCGAGGCGCCGAGGCGGATCGCCTCGCGGCAGGCTGCGACGGCACCGAGCGGATCGCCCGCCTGCAGCATCGCCGCCGCCTGGTCGAGGTGCGTGACGACCTTGCGCTCGAGCCGCGCCAGCGCATCGGCCGCGCGTCGAGCGTCGGGGTGTTCGTCCGACCCGCCGCCCTGGCGCCATTGCTCGATCGCCTGCCGCAGCCCCGGCAGGTGGTCGGCGCGGGTGGCCGCGCGCAGCGCCGCCGCCTCCGGGCTCTGGTCGACGATCAGCGGCCCGGTGAGGGACGGCTCGTCGGGCGAGCGCTCGCGGACGCCGGCCGCCGACGCGAGCGCGGAGAGCGCGGCCTGGTCCTGGCTGACGCGGTCCCGCGTGTCGTCGCCAACCAGCCCCCAGCCCGCGACCGACACCCCCTCTGCGCCGCACACCACGCGGTCGGCGGCGAGCAGGCCGTGGACCCAGCCGCGCTGGTGGGCCCGTCCGACCCGCTTCTTGAGTTCACCCAGCGCCCCGAGCGCGGCGCCGGCGCCCTGGGCGATCCGTTCGGAGAGGCGCTCGCCGTCGGGGACTTCGTCCAGCACGACCCGGCCGTAGGTCTCGTCGCGCAGAACCCGCCGGACCGTCCCCCAGAGCGCCTCCTGGTCGACGTCGAGGGCCGGCGCCGGGGCGTTTTCGGGCAGGAAGAAGACGATCGCGACGCCGCGGCCCGAGCCGCGGGCGAGGCCGGCGGGGATCCCGCCGAGCGGCTCGAGCACGCTGACCAGCGTCCAGTTGCCCGCGATCGTCGCGCCCGGCGCGAGTTCCAGGGTGGTGTCGGTCGGCACACGGACCTCCGGCAGGGGCTGAATCCGGGGCGGAATATAGGTTTCGAACAGGTCCGGGTCAGCGGTCGGAGATCGTGGCCACGAGGGACCGCGAGGCCTCGGGGTGGCGCTGGCTCACCAGCCGGATCCCGGGCGGGAGCTTCCCGACGGCCGCGGCCTCGCCGATCGCGACCGCCCGGCCCCCCTGCGCGGCCAGCCAGGCCGGCAGTTCCGCCCGTTCCAGGTCCGGGGCGTAGCGGGCGTCCCGCTTCTTCATCCGGGTGGTCACCAGCGACCGCCGCAGGTAGAAGGCCAGGCCTGGGGGGTAGCGCGCCTGCAGGACCAGGACCGGGGTCTCCGGGCCGGCCCCGAGGAGGTCCAGCTCTTCCCGCGCGGCCCGCGCGACCCCGGCCGAGTGGCGCACGCTGGAGCTGAAGCGCTCCGGCTCGCGGCGCAGCTCGACCAGCGCGGCGGCGAAGACGGCCAGGGCCAGCGCCGCGGCGGCGCGGCCGCGCGGGCTCCACGCGGCGAATCGCTGGGCCGCGAGGGCGCCGCCCGGGGCGGCGAGGCCGAGCACGAGCGGCACGGTGTAGAACGGCATGCGGCTCCGGCTCAGCGTGAAGACCGCGAGCCCGGCCACGATCCAGCCGGCGAGCAGCCGCCGCAGTGCGCGCCCGCCGTCGCCCGCGGGCGGCCGGCGCAGCGCGGCGAGCCCCCACGGCGTCCAGGGCAGCGCGCCGCCGACCAGCGTCAGCAGCGGCAGCCAGGCCGGGCCGCCGCGCTCGAAGCGATCGGTGAAGAAGCGGTCGACGACCTCGCCCGCGACGAAGGCCTCGAGCCGCGAGGGATCGGCCGCCACCATCGCGGCGTACCATCCCAGCCCGACGATGGCGAAAGCGCAGGCCGATCCGGCGTCGATCCAGCGCTCGCCGCGCCGCGCGCCGGCACGCAGCGGCCAGGCCAGCGCGACGCCCGCCAGCGGCAGCAGTCCCGGCGGCCCCTTGGCCAGGAAGGCCGCGCCGAGCGCGAGCCACATCCAGCGCACCGCCGCGCGGCGCCGCGCCGGCTCGGTCAGCGCGCGCGCCGCGCACGCGACGGCCACGGCGTCGGCCGCGGCGAGGACGGCGTCGGTCGAGAGCACGCTGGCGGCGGCGTACGGCAGCAGCGCGGTCGCCAGCGCGAGCCCCGCGCCCAACCCCGCGGCGTCGCTTCCGCCCCAGCGTCGCCCGAGCGCGTACGCCGCGGCAATCGAGACCGTGAAGGCGAGGGCCTGCCCGGCGCGCGCGCCCCACTCGTTCTGGCCGAACAGCGCCATCCCGGCGGCCGACAGCCAGTAGGTCAAGGGCGGCTTGGTCAGGTGGGGGCGCCCGTCCAGCGTCGGCACCCACGGACGGTTCGCGACCAGCATCTCGCGCGCCGCCTCGCCGTAGCGCCCCTCGTCGGGGTCGCTCAACGGGCGCGTTCCGAGCGCGAGCAGGCTCCAGCCGAGCGCGACGAGGACCAGCAGCCCCGCGCGCCGGCCCTTCACGCGCGCGCCGCGCAGGTCCGCTCGAAGCAGGCGGCCAGCGCCTCGATCAGCGCGGGGTGGTCGGAGACGGCCGGCACGCGGACGAAGCGCTCGCCGCCGGCGTGGCGGAAGAGCTCCGCCCCCTGCCCGCCGATTTCCTCGATCGTCTCGAGCCCCTCGGTGAGGAACCCGGGCGTGACCACCGCCACGCCGCGTTCGCCGCGCCGCGGCAGGGCCTCGAGCGTCGCCGCGGTCGCGGGACCGAGCCAGCGCTCCGGACCGAAGCGCGACTGGTAGGCCAGCGTGGCGCGGGCCGGATCCCAGCCGAGCCGCGCCAGCAGCGCCACGTGGGTGCGCCGGCAGTCGGCCTGGTAGCGCCCCTTCTCGCGGCGGTCGTAGCGCTCCGGGATCCCGTGAAAGGAGACGAGGAGGTGTTCCGGGCGGCCTCCGGCGGCAGCGAACGCCGCCTCGCACCGCGCCACCTGGGCCGCGACGAAGCCCGGGTCGTCGGGAGCGAGCAGCGCGCGGCGCACGCGCGCCGGGGCGCGGGGCGCCACGCTCTCCGCCGCCTGCTGCGCCGCGAGCCGCAGGATCGTGCCGGTGGCGGACGAGGTGCGGTGCGCATAGAGCGGCAGCAGGACGATCTCGCGCTCGCCTTCGGAGAGACCGCGTTCGAGCTCCCCGGCCAGGGACGGCTGCCCGTAGCGGTACGCGACCCGGACCTCGGCCGCGGCCCCCAGCCGGGCGGCGAGCGCCGCGGCCACCCGCCGCGTCTCGACCGCCAGCGGGGACCCTTCCGGGGTCCAGATCGTGCGGTAGAGCTCGGCCACGCGCGCCGGGCGGCGCCGCAGGATCACGCCCCGCAGCAGCGGCTGCCAGAACCACCGGGGATAGTCGACGACGTCGGGGTCGGAGAGGAACTCGGCGAGAAAGCGGCGCACCGCGTCCGCGTCGGGACGCTCCGGGGTGCCGAGGTTCACGACGAGCGCGAGCGGTCGGTCCATGCGTCGAGTGGCGGGGCCGAGGCGGCTGCAGCCGCTCGACCCGGCCCGCGCATCATGCCATTCTCGCGCCGTGCGTGCCCTCGCGCCGTGGACCTTGCTGCTCGCAGCCGGCGCCGTCCTTGCCGGCTGCGATCGCCCCGCGGAGTCGCCGCCCGCCGCGCCCGCTCCGCGACCGCCCGCGGGCGACGCCCCGTCCACCGCCCCACCCGCGGCAGAACCCGCCGCGCCCGCCGCGCCGTCCGGCGCTCCGATGGCGTCCGCGCGGCTCGCTCCGGCCTGGCCGAAGGGGCTCGCGTTGCGGCGCAGCGGCGTGCTGGGGGGAGAGACGTCTCCCGCCGCGTGGTACGAACTCGCCGCCGAGAACACGACCGCCGTCGATGCCGCGCGGCGCACGCTGGCCGTGCTGACCACGGCCGCCGGCGAGGGCGCGATCGCGGACCTCGCGCCAGGCCAGGACGGGAAGACCGCGATCGGGCAGGTGCGCGGGCCGCGGCTGTCGGCGGTCGTGGCGGCGTCGGAGGAGGGGCGCGGCACGCTCGTGCGCGTCACGCTCGAGCCGCTCGGGGCGCGGCAGACGCCGTAGCGCAGCCCGCCGCGGGGCTCTCGCGCTCAGCGCCGCAGCGGCCAGCCGCGCACGACTGCGTGGGTCGCTTCCAGGCGCGCCAGGACGTCGGCCCACTGCTCGCGCTCGCCGGCCCGCTCGTGCGCGTGGCGGGCGGCCAGGAGGTGCTCGCGGGCCCGGTCGTACTGGCGCGCGTCGCCGTCGGCGAGCAGCCGGCCGGCCAGGTGGAGGTGGAGCCGGGCCGCGGTGCGCGGGCTCTCCTCGTCGGCCCGGGTCGCCGCGCGGGCCAGCACTTCGGGCGCCGCGGCCAGCACGAAGCCGGGCGACCCCTCGAGCCGGTGCGCCAGCCGCTCGAGTTCGTCGGCGGCCAGGCAGACCTCAACGAAGGCCGAGGCGTCGAGCCCGGCCTCGGCGTGGTCGATCGCGCGGCGGCGCCACTCGTGCCGCTCGTGCTCGTCGACGACCTGCAGCAGGCGCCGGAAGTTGGCCTCGCCCGGCTCGGCGAGGAACCCTTCCCAGGCCGCCTCGATCGCCTCGCGCCGCCGGTCGAGCCGCGCCAGCAGCGCGATCCGCAGGTCCTCCAGCTCGGCCCGCGCGCTGCCGGTCGCGCGGCGGCGGCCGCGGTCGACCCACTTCAGCGCCTCGGCCAGCCGCCCCTCGTGGGACAACCGCGCGGCGGCAGCCACGATCTCCGGGCCGTGCGCCCCCTCGGTGTCGCAGTGCTCGAGGAACGCGTCCAGATCGCTCCGCGCCTCGGCCACCTCGCGCAGCGCGGCACGCACGCGGCGCGCGACCGGGTCGGCGCCGGCCTCGTCCCCTTCCCCGAAGATCGAGCCCGAGCGCGTCGCCAGCCGCGTCTCGAGCACCGGCCGCAGCAGCCCCTGCAGCGTCTCGAGGCCGATCGGGCCGAGCGCCTCGCGCGCCTCGAGCACCAGGCCGCCGAGCGCGCGGCCGCCGTCCTCCATCAGCCAGCCGAACAGCTCGCGCGCGAGCTGCGGGCGGTCGCGCGACGGCAGGTCGCTCCAGCGCCGCGCCCAGTCGAACAGGATGTCGCGCGCCGCGTGGGCCAGCGCGCCGTCGCGGTCGTCCGCCTCGTCCACCCGCTCCCAGGTCATCCACGCCGTCTCGAGCAGCAGCTCGAGGGCGCGCTCGGGCTGGCCGCCGACGACGAGCCGGCCGCCCGAAGCCGCGATCTCGCGGACGT
>CAYZDB010000167.1:0-3971 GCA_964476985.1 uncultured Acidobacteriota bacterium
CGACCGCCGTCTCGCGGTCGTCCTCGACGTGGCTGATCGCGCGGGCCAGCGCCCGCACCTCGCCCGCCAGCACCCGCTCCGCGATCTCCCGTCCGGTCTGCACGCCGCCCCTCAGCGCTTGTCGAGCCGGCCGAGCAGCTGGCGCGCGATCACCATCCGCTGGATCTCCGAGGTCCCCTCGCCGATCGTGCAGAGCTTCGCGTCGCGGTAGTACTTCTCGACCGGGTAGTCCTTGACGTAGCCGTAGCCGCCGAAGACCTGGATCGCGTCGTTGGAGACGCGGACCGCGACCTCGCTGGCGTAGAGCTTGGCCATCGACGACTCGAGCGTCGTCGGCTTCTTCTGGTCCTTGAGCCAGGCTGCGCGGTAGGTCAGAAGGCGCGCCGCGTCGGTCTCGGTCGCCATGTTCGCCAGCATTGCCTGGACCGCCTGGAAGGCGCCGATCGGCTGGCCGAACTGCTTGCGCTCGCCGGCGTAGCGGACGGCGTGTCCCAGCGCGCCGGCCGCGATCCCCAGCGCCAGCGCGGCGATCGAGATCCGCCCGCCGTCGAGCACCTGCATCGCCTGCTTGAAGCCGGTCCCCGGCTCGCCGATCAGCTGCCCGATGGGGATCCGGCAGTCCTGCAGCACGACCTCCGAGGTGTCGGAGGCGCGCATCCCCAGCTTGTCCTCGTGCTTGCCGACCGAGAACCCGGGGGTCCCCTTCTCGACGATGAAGGCCGAGATCCCGTGGTGGGCCTTGGAGGGGTCGGTCGAGGCGAAGAGGACCGCGACCTGGCCGACGCCGGCGTGCGTGGTGAAGGTCTTGGCGCCGTTGAGCACCCAGTGGTCGCCGTCGAGGACGGCCGTCGTGCGCGTCCCGCCGGCGTCGGAGCCGGCCGTCGGCTCGGTCAGGCCCCAGGCCCCGATCCACTCCCCTTTCGCCAGCCGCGGCAGGTACTTCCGCTTCTGCTCCTCGCTGCCGAACTGCAGGATGTGCCCGGTGCCGAGGCTGTTGTGGGCCGCGACCCCGAGGCCGACCGAGGGGTCGACCGCGCTGATCGCCTCGACGATGGCGACGTACTCGACGTAGCCGAGCCCGGCGCCGCCGTACTCCTCCGGGACCAGGACCCCGAGGAACCCCAGCTCCCCGGCCTTCCGGAAGACCTCGGTCGGGAAGGTCCCCTCACGGTCCCACTCGCGGACGTGGGGGGCGATCTCGCCCGCCGCGAAGTCGGCGGCGGCCTTGCGAATCTGCTCCTGTTCCTCGGTCAGGCGAAAGTCCACGGCGTCCTCCGGCGGGCGTCGAAAGGCGACGGCGGGCCTGTCGGCTCGGGTCGTGTCTGGGGCGGAACGGCAGATGATACCGCCCCGCGCGGACCGGCGCCGCGCTCAGAGCAGGTCGACGAACAGCTCGTCGGCGATCAGGAACCCCGCCCCGGTCAGGCGGACGCGGCTGCCGTCCCGCCGTGCCAGGCCGGAGCGGACGGCTCGCTCGAGCGCCGCCTCGCGCCCGGCGAGCGGGGCCTCCCCGTAGCGGGCGGCCAGCGGGGCGAGGTCGACCCCCGCCTCCGTCCGAAGGCCGAACACGAGCGCCTCGCCGGCGCGCCGGTCCGGGTCCCATGGCTCGGCCTCGACCGGCGGAAAGCCGGCCCGTGCGGCCGCCTCGTAGTCCGAGAAGCGCCGCGGGTTGGTCCAGCGCATCCCGTCGACGTAGGAGGCCGCCGAGGGCCCGAACCCCGCGTACGGAAGGTCGCGCCAGTAGCGCAGGTTGTGGCGGCTCTCGTGTCCCGGCCGGGCGAAGTTCGAGATCTCGTAGCGCGGCAGGCCGGCGGCGGCGAGCGCCTCGACGGCGGACTCGTACATCTCCGCCGCGCGGTCGGGGTCGGGACGCGGCAGCTGGCCGCGCTCGATCGCCCGGACGAGCGGCGTCCGGCTGGTCGTCTCCAGCGCGTAGATCGAGACGTGGTCCGGGCTCGCGCCGATCGCGCGCTCCAGCTCCGCGGCCCAGCCGGCCGGGTCCTGTCCCGGCCAGCCGAAGATCAGGTCGATCCCCAGCGAGGGGATCCCGCCCTCGCGTGCGGCCGCGACGGCGCGGAGCGAGTCCTCCGCGCTCCCCGGGCGGCCGAGCGCGGCGAGCCCCTCCCCCGTCAGCGACTGGATCCCGATCGTCAGCCGATTCACGCCGGCCGCGCGCCAGGCGGCGACCGTCTCGGCCGTGACGTCCTCCGGGTTGGCCTCGAGGCTGATCTCGCCCCCCGGCTGCAGCGCGAACGCCTCCCGCACCGCCGCGACCGCCCGCCCGATCAGCTCCGGCGGCACGCGCGACGGCGTCCCCCCGCCGAAGTAGACGGTGTCCGCGGGGCGCACCCCGAAGCGGGTGGCGAAGGCCGCGATCTCCGCGACCAGCGCGTCGGCGAAGGCCGGCGCCCGGCGGTCCTGGCCGGTGACGATCGCGAAATCGCAGTAGGCGCAGCGCTGGCCGCAGAACGGCACGTGCAGGTAGGCGCCCAGCGAGCGGTCGTCGCGCATCGGCCCGCCATTGTGCGCGACAATCGCGTCGATGCCCGCCCCCTCCGGATCCGCCCGGCCGCTCCGGCGCTTCGGCCAGAACTTCCTCGCCGACCGCGCGCTGGCCGCGCGGCTGGTCGAGCTGTTCGATCCGCAGCCGGGACAGGTCGTCGTCGAGATCGGGCCGGGGACCGGGGCCCTGACCGGGCTGCTCGCCCCGCGCTGCGGACGCTTCGTCGCGCTGGAACTGGACGAGCGGCTGGTCCCGGGCGTCGAGGCCCTGCTGGCGGGGCGGCCCGGGGCGGAGGTCCGCCGGGCCGACGCGCTGGCCATCGACTGGGACGCCCTCGCCGCCGAACTGGGAACCGACCGGCTGCGCGTGATCGGCAACCTTCCGTACAACGTGGCGACCCCGATCGTGCGCCGGCTGCTGGCCAGCGACCGCGTCGCCGACCTGCAGGTGGTCCTGCAGCGCGAGGTCGCGGACCGCTTCCTGGCGGGGCCGGGCACGAAGGACTACGGCCCAGTATCGATCGTGGCCGCACTGCGCGCCGAGGGACGCCGCCTGATCACGCTGGCCCCCGGCGCCTTTCGCCCGCGACCGAAGGTGACGAGCAGCGCGATCGCGCTGGCACGGCGCCCGGAGCCGCCGCTGCCGGCGGCGGAGATCCCGGACCTCGAGCGCTGCCTGTTCCGGGGCTTCGGCCACCGCCGCAAGCAGCTGGGGAACAACTTCGGCGCCGACGGCGAGCGGGTCCGCGCCTTCCTCGCGGCGCACGGCCTGCCGCCCGACGCGCGCGCGGAAGCGGTCCCCGCGGCGGTCTGGCTGGCCCTCTCGCGCCACCTATAATCCCGCCGCGATGCGAGACGGCGGCGAGGTGGAGATCTACTCCCTCGGGGGGTGCGGCGGCTTCGGCATGAACGCCACGCTCTACGTCTCGGGAGACGAGGGGGTGCTGATCGACTTCGGGCTGGGGCTGCCGAAGAGCCCGGCGCTGGGGGTCAACCAGATCATCCCCGACCCGACGCCGCTGCTCGCCCGCTGCCCGCACCTCGCCGCGGTCCTGCTGACGCACGCCCACGACGACCACGTTGGGGCGATGCCGTTCCTGCCGCCGGCCTGGCGCACGGCCCCGGTCTACGGACCGGGCCTCGCGATCGACGCGGCGAAGGACCGGTTCGCGGACGCCTCGCGCCCGGCCCCTGCCCTGCAGGCGGTCGCGCCGGGCGCGCGGCTCGAGCTGGGCCGGTTCGCCGCGACCCTGGTCCACGTCACCCACTCGGTCCCCGAGACCCGGGTCGTGGCGCTCGAGACGCCGGCCGGGCTGGTCGTCCACCTCAGCGACTTCAAGCTCGACCCGACCCCGGTCCAGGGCCCGCCGACCGATCTCGCGGCGCTCGCAGAACTTGGGCGGCGCGGCGTGAGACTGGTGCTGTTCGACAGCACCGCGCGGCCGGCGCAGCTGGCCGCCGCCCGTGCG
>CAYZDB010000167.1:3981-6548 GCA_964476985.1 uncultured Acidobacteriota bacterium
CACCGGGAGCGAGCGGGCCGTCGTCGCGCCGCTCGAGGAGATCGTGCGTGAGGCCGCCGGCCAGGTGATCGTCTCGACCTTCGCCAGCCACCTCCACCGGATCCAGTCGCTGTGCGCGATCGCCGCGCGCGCCGGCCGGCAGCCGGTTCCCATGGGACTGCGGATGACCCGCACCCTGCGCCACGGGATCGACCGCGGGCTGTTCGACGCGCCGTCCGGGCTGCTGCGGGGCCGCGACGAGCTGCCGCGGATCCCGGAGCGGCAGCGGATGGTGGTCGCGGGGGGCTGCCAGGGGGAGCGCGACTCGTCGCTGAACCGGATCTCGCTGGACAACGAGCCGCGCCTCTCGGTGGGGCGCGGGGACCTGGTCGTCATCTCGGCCAGCGTGATCCCGGGCTGCGAGGTGAACGTCAGCCGGATGACCGACCGCTTCCTGCGGCGCGGCGTTTCCGTGGTCCACGCGGCCGAGGTGCGGGACCTGCACGTCTCCGGCCACGGCGGGCGCGACGAGATCCGCGAGGTGCTCGAGCTGCTGCAGCCGGAGGCGGCGGTGCCGATCCACGGGGACCGCACCCACCTCGAGGCCGCCGCGCGCCTGGCCGAGCGGCTCGGCAGTCCGCCGCGCCAGGTCGAGGTGATCGAGCGGGGAGAGGGGCTCCGGCTCGGCCCGAACGGACTGGAGCGGGGCCAGCGCGTCGAGCTGTTGCCGCGCTACCTCGACGAGGCGGGCCGCGAGATCCCGGGCGAGATCCTCAAGGATCGCTTCCGGATGTCCGAGACGGGGGCGGCGACGATCTTCGCCTCGGTCCGGCGGGGGCCCGGGGCGGCGCTCGCGGTCGAGGTCCGGATGGCGGCGCTCGGCGTCCCCGGTTGGGACGACCCGAACGACCGGCGGGTCCGCGCGCTCGAGGACGAGATCCGGGAGCTGGTCGTCCGGCTGGGAAGCCGGCCGGGGAACGGAGAACGGGTGAAGGACGCGATCGCGAGCCTGGCCGGGCACGCGCTGCACGAGGGGAGCCGGCGCAAGCCGAAGGTGCTGGTCGTCCTGGACGAGCCGCGGGGGACGGCGTGAGCGCCCCGGGACCGCTCGGGCCCCTGGAAGCGGCGCTGCTGGGACTGGTCGAGGGGCTGACGGAGTTCATCCCGGTCTCCTCGACCGGTCACCTGATCCTCGCCTCCTGGCTGCTGGGCCGGACCGGCGACCCCGGCCTCGCCGCGTACGAGATCGTGATCCAGTCGGGGGCGATCCTGGCCGTGCTCGGTCTCTACCGGGAGCGGTTCGTCCAGATGCTCCGCGGCCTCGCCGGGCGCGACCCGGCCGGCCGGCGCCTGCTCGTCAACCTGGTCGTCGGGGTCGTCCCGGCGCTGCTGCTCGGCGTGCTCCTCAAGGGGCCGATCGACCGCTGGCTGTTCTTCCCGCGCCCGGTGGCGCTGGCGCTGGCCGCCGGGGGGATCGTGATGCTGGCCTGCGAGCCGTTGCGCCGGCGGCGGGCCGTGGACGGCGTCGGCCTCGACGAGCTGACCTGGCGCCAGGCGCTCGGCGTGGGGCTGGTCCAGTGCGTCGCCATGTGGCCGGGCACCTCCCGCTCGCTGGCGACGATCCTGGGCGGCCTGGGGGTCGGACTCCGGCCGCCCGCCGCGGCGGAGTTCTCGTTCCTGCTGGCGCTGCCGACCCTCCTGGCGGCGACCGCCTACTCGCTGGTCGAGGACGGTGCCCTGATCGCCGCCTCGGTCGCCCCGTCGTCGGCCCTGCTCGGGATCGTCGTGGCGATGGTCAGCGCGGCGCTCGCGGTCAAGGGGTTCGTCCACTGGCTGGGGCACCACGGCCTGGCCCCCTTCGCGGTCTACCGGATCCTGCTCGCGCTGGCGGTCCTTTTCCTGCTCCGGTAGGCCTGTTCCCCCTACCCATCTGCTGTTTACGGCGTTACCATCCCGTTCGATGCTGCGCGACCTGCTCGACGCCCCGCGGGGCCGGGAGGCGGTGGGGATCGTACTGACGGGGGCCGCGGTGCTCTGTGCACTGGCCCTGGCGACCTTCACCCCGACCGATCCCTCCTTCTTCGCCTCCAGTTCCAGCGGGGTCACCCGGAACTGGATCGGCCCCGCCGGGGCCCAGGTCTCGGCCGTTCTCTACGAGACCTTCGGGCTCGCGGCCTGGTTCCTGCCGCTGATCCTCGTCGCCGGCGCACTGCGCCAGCTGCGGCGCAGCTCCGAGACGCTGCGCGGCTCGGCCGTGGCCGGGCTGGTCCTGGTCGGGCTCGCGACCGCCATCCTGATGTGCCTGATCGCCGGCCGGATCCGGCTGCGCGGCGCGTCGATGATGGCCGGGGGGCTGGTCGGCAGCCTGATGTCGCAGGGGCTGACCGCGCTCGCCAGCGACGTCGGCGCCGCGATCGTGGCCGGCACGATGCTGCTGGTCGGGCTGGCCCTCGCCGCGCGCTCGTCGCTCGCCGATTCGGCCGGCGACGCGGGCCGGGTGGTCCGCCGCGCCGTTCCCCCCGGGACCGGTACGGCCCTGCGGCGCGGTGCCGGCCCGCCTCTTCATCGGTTTCCGCGGGGCGGCGGCC
>CAYZDB010000168.1:0-6545 GCA_964476985.1 uncultured Acidobacteriota bacterium
CGCGCTGCCGCCGCTGCTCGGCGGCGGCATGCGTCCCGCCGGCGCCGGGCTGGCCCACTCGGGGCGGGCCGGGGCTGCGGCCGGGGCGCCCGGGGGCGAGCCCGGGCCGCGCACCGCCGCCTCGCGCGCGGTCCCGGCGCCGGCGCTGATCGTGCAGTACCCGCTCTACCGCGTCCCGCTGGTCCAGGGCGAGTTCGCCTCGGCCGCCTGGTGCGACGGTGTCGACGGCCGCGTCGTGCTCCCTCCCGAGCTGGCCGAGCCGCCGCAGGCCGCGGGCGGCCGGCGGCTCGGACGCTGGGCCGCGCTGGCCGCGGCGATCGGCGTGGTGGGGGGACTGCTGCTCCCCTTCCCGCTCTCCGCCCTCGGGGTCGCCGTCGGCGGCGCCGTGTTCTGGTGGGCCGCCGGGCGCCCGTGAGCGAGCTTCCCTCCGCCCCCGCCCTGAGCTGCCCCCGCTGCGGCGGCGTGCCCGACCCGGAGGGCGGTCCGGGGCTGCTGGCCCGCTGCGCCTCGTGCGGCGTGCTGGGGCGGATCGAAGGGGACGCGTCCCAGGGCCGGGTCGTCGTGCCGGCCGTGCTGTCCGCCGGCGAGGCGCTCGACCGGCTCGCCGACGCGCTCGCCGGGCGCGGTTCCGGTGCGCCGGCGATCGAGCGGCACGAACTGGTCTTCGTCCCCTACTGGCGGGTCGAGACGACGCTGGCCGGGAGGATCGAGGGGGAGCGGCGCGTCGTCGTCGAGGAGCTGCGGCAGGCCTTCGACGAGCAGGGCGCGCGGCGCCCGATCGTGCGGCGGCGCGAGGACGGGACCGAGCCGGTCGTGAAGGAAGTCCAGGAGGTCCAGGTCAGCCTGGTCTCGGCCTGCCCGCTGGAGGAGTTCGGCCTGCCGGCGCTCGACCGGCAGCGCCAGATGACCGGCGAGCTGGGCGTGCGGCGCCGCGCGGACCGGATGGGACCGCTGGCCGTCTTCACGCCGGCGCTGCGCGACGAGGCGACCGTGCTCGACCCGATCGTCGGCCGCGAGCGCGCGCTCGACGAGGCCCGCGCGATCGTCGCGCGCCGCGAGGAGGGGCTGGCGGCGGGGCTGCTGCCGGGCGCGACGATCGAGATCGAGCGGCTCGGCGAGGAAGCGACGCTGCTGTTCTACCCGGTCCGGCTGGCCTGGTTCCGCGTCGCGGGCCGCGCCGGGCAGGCCGCGTTCGACGCCTCGACCGGCGCGCTCGTCTCGCTGCGCACCGCCGCGCCCTTCGCCACGGCGCTGCACCGCCGCGCGCTCGGACTCGCAGCGCTGGCGGCCGGCTTCGTGGTGGGCAGCCTGCTGCGGCTGGCCGCGCTGCCGCCGCCGATCCTGGCCGGCGCCGGGCTCGAGGCCCGGATCGCGCTCGCGGCGCTGGCGCTGGGGGCCGGCGCGTGGTGGCTCGTGGCGCGCACCGTGCGCCAGCTCGCGGCGGAGGGGCCGTGAGCGCGCCGTACTTCCTGCCGCTGGCCTGTCCGCGCTGCTCGGACGACCTGGCCGGGCGGGCGATCGACCGGGTCGCGTTCTGCCCGGCCTGCCGCCGCGCCTACCGGGTCGACGGCGGCGCGCTCGCCGACCTGCCGGCTCGGCGTGCCACCCTGCCGCCGCCCGGCGAGGGCCCGCTGCTCGCGTTGCCGTTCTGGCTCGCCGGGGAGATCGCCGTCCCGGCCTTCCTCGGCTCGCGGCCGCTGACGATGGCGCGGATCGCGACCCGCTCGCTGGCGGCCTGGCGGATCGAAGACGGGCTCGCACCCCCGTTCCCGCTGGGTGCGCGCGTCGCCCCGGACGGCGCCGCCGCGGTCTGCCGCCTGGCGCGGCTGCCCGCGCCGCCGGCCGGCGCGCCTCCGGTCCTGCTCGCGGTCGCGGCGCGGATCGACGGGGGCCGCTTCCTGCTCCCCGGCGAGGCCGGCACCCTCTATCCCGACGACGTGCACGAAGGGAAGCTGCTGGCCCGTCCGTAGGGATCCGCGGGCGCTCCGGGCCGGCCGGCGCCCCGGCCGAGCCGTCTGCCGGCCCGGCCGGCGCCCCTACCGGCCTCCCGGCGCGCGCGCTAGTCTGGCGCGCATGCACCCGACCGAACGCTCCGACCGCGCGCTCCACCTCGACCCGTTCAGCGGCATCGCGGGGGACATGTTCCTGGGGCTGCTGGTCGACCTCGGCCTGGACCCCGCGCTGCTCGCAGCGCTCCCGGCGCGGCTGGGGCTGGAGGGGGTCGAGGTCCGGGCGGAGCGCGCAACCCGCGGCCCGCTCGACGCGGCGCGGGTCCGGGTGACGGTCCGCGGGCACGAGGAGCCGCCGGCGGAGCCGGCGGGCGCGGGTCACGGCCACCACGAGCACGAGCACGACCACGCGCCGCACGGTCCCGGCGACGCCGCGCACCACGACCACGACGGCCACGCGCCGCACGCTTCCGGCGACGCCGGCCACCACCATCATCACGACGGCCGCCGGCTTTCCGAGATGCTCGCCGCCTTCGAGCGCGCGGCGCTGCCGCCGCGGGCGCTGGCGCGCGCGCGGCGCGCGGCCGAGCTGCTCTACGCGGCCGAGTCCAAGGTCCACGGCGTGCCGCTCGACGCGGTCCACCTGCACGAGGCCGGCGCCGACGACGCGCTGGTCGACATCGCGGGGACCTGCCTCGGGCTCGAGGAGCTGGGGGTCGGGCGCGTCACCTGCAGCGCGCCGGTCCCGCTGGGCGGCGGCGCGATCCGCTGCGCGCACGGCGTGCTGCCGGTCCCGGTCCCGGCGGTGGTCGAGCTGCTGCGCGGCGTACCGGTCGCCGGCGGACCGATCGCGAAGGAGCTGGTCACGCCGACCGGCGCCGCGCTGCTGGTCGCGGTGGTCGACGCCTTCGGCCCGCTCCCGGCGCTGACGCTCGAGCGGACCGGCCACGGGGCCGGCGGCCGCGACGACGCGGCCCTGCCCAATGTCCTGCGCGGCCTGCTCGGCACGCCGGCCGAAGACGAGGCGCTGGCGCGCCGGGTCGCGGTGCTCGAGACGGCGCTGGACGACCTGCTGCCGCAGGACGTGCCGGTGCTGATCGAGCGGCTCCTGGCCGCCGGCGCGCGCGACGCGATGGTCGCGCCGGTCCAGATGAAGAAGGGGCGCCCGGGGTTCCACCTGACCGTGATCTGCGACCCGGGCGAGGAGCGCCGCCTGGCCGCGCTGCTGCTGCACGAGACGCCGACGCTGGGGGTGCGGATGCGGGTCGAACGCCGGGCCGAGTGGGACCGCGACGTGATCGCGGTCCCGACGCCGTGGGGCCCGGTCCGCGTCAAGCGCGCCAAGGACACGCGCGGCCGCGTGCTGCGCGCCCAGCCCGAGTTCGACGACTGCCGCCGCGCCGCCGACGCGGCCGGCGTCACGCCCGACGCGGTGCGCCAGGCCGCGCGCCGCGCCGCGGGCGACCCGCCGGCCGAGGATCCGAGATGACCGCCCGCCGCTCGTTCTACGTCACGACGCCGATCTACTACGTCAACGACCTGCCGCACATCGGCCACACCTACACCACCGTCGTCGCCGACGCGCTGGCCCGCTACCACCGCCTGACGGGCGACGAGGTCTACTTCCTGACCGGCACCGACGAGCATGGCCAGAAGATCGAGCGCGCCGCGGCGAAGCGCGGGATCGCGCCGCTGGCCCTGGCCGACGAGGTGGTCGAGAACTACAAGCAGCTCTGGCCGGCGCTGGCGATCAGCCACGACGACTTCATCCGCACGACGGAGACGCGCCACCAGGCCGGGGTCTACGAGCTGTTCCGGAAGATCCGCGAGAAGAGCCCCGACGCGATCTACAAGGGGAGCTACCGCGGCCTGTACTGCACCGGCTGCGAGGCCTTCTTCACCGCCGCGCAGCTGGTCGACGGGAGGTGCCCCGAGCAGGGCCACCCGGTCGAGGAGGTGGAGGAATCGTCCTGGTTCTTCCGGCTCTCGGACTACCAGGACCGGCTGCTCGCGCTCTACGAGCGGCAGCCCGAGTTCGTGCTGCCCGAGACGCGGCGCAACGAGGTCCGGGCCTTCGTCGCCTCCGGCCTGCGCGACCTGTCGATCTCGCGCAGCAAGGAGAAGGTCGGCTGGGGGATCCCCTTCCCCGGCGACCCCGACCACGTCGTCTACGTCTGGTTCGACGCGCTGACCAACTACCTCTCGGCGCTCGGGTACGGCTCGGACGACCCCCGCAAGGTGGCGCGCTACTGGCACAACGAAAAGGGCCACACCGCGCTGCACCTGGTCGGCAAGGACATCCTGCGCTTCCACGCCGTCTACTGGCCGGCGTTCCTGATGGCCGCCGGCGAGGAGCTGCCGCGCACCGTCTTCGGCCACGGCTGGTGGCTGAAGGACGACGCCAAGATGAGCAAGACCGCGGGCAACATCGCGCGCCCCGGCCCGCTGCTCGAGACCTTCGGCCCCGACGCGCTGCGCTGGTTCCTGCTGCGCGAGATCCCGCTGGGACTCGACGGCTCGTACTCCGACGAGGCGGTGCTGGAGCGGACCAACGCCGACCTCGCCAACAACGTCGGCAACCTCTACTCGCGGGTGCTGGCGCTGATCGCGAAGAACGAGGCCGGCGTCGTGCCGGGGCCGGACGGCGCCCCCGCCGACCCGGTGCTGGACGAGGCCGCGCGCGCCGCGCGCGCGGCCTACCGCGCCGGGTTCGAGGCCCACGACCCGTCGGCCGCGCTGCGCGCGCTGACCGAGTGGGCCGACGCGCTCAACAAGTACCTGGTGCGCCACGAGCCGTGGAAGCGGCCGGGGCGCGAGGCGCTGACCGCGGGCGTGCTGGGCGTCGCCGCGCAGCACCTGGCGCAGATCGCGCTGCGGCTCCACCCGGCGATGCCCGTCGCCGCGGCCCGGCTGTGGCGGATGCTCGGGCTGGGCGAGGACCCGGCGCGCGAGATCGCCGCCGGCGTCGACCTGCTCGAGCTGGAGACGCTGCCGGTCGCGGGGCGCCGCGTCGCCGCCGGCGACGCGGTCTTCCCGCGCCTCGACCGCAAGGCCGTGTTCGGCGACGCCGCCCCTCCCGCAACGCCCCCCGTTGGGACCGGCCTCCGTGCCGGCCCGCAAAAGGACACGCCCGTGTCGGACTCTCCCGCCCCCCCGCCCGCCCCCGTTCCGGCCCCGGCTCCGCCGCCCCCCGACGGCCTGATCACGATCGACGACTTCGCGAAGGTCCAGCTGCGCTGCGCGAAGGTCCTGGTCTGCGAGCGCCACCCGAACGCCGAGAAACTGCTGCGGCTGGAGGTGGACCTGGGCGGAGAGCGGCGCCAGCTCGTCGCCGGGATCGCCTCGGCCTACCAGCCCGAGGACCTGGTCGGCCGGACGATCGTCGTCGTCGCCAACCTGAAGCCGGCGAAGCTGCGCGGCCTCGAGTCCCAGGGGATGCTGCTGGCCGCGACCGGTCCCGACGGCGTGCCGCACGTGCTCGGCCCCGACGGCGAGGTCCCCCCCGGCTCCAAGGTCTCGTAACCGGGGACAGCTACCGTAAGTCGGTCAGCCGGGCTATCCGGGGACAGCGACCGTCAGTCGGAAAGCCGGGGGGGGCTTGTGTTCCGGCCCCGGGCGCGGTACCAGAAGGCCTCCATGACCGACCGGGAACCCCGCCGCGGCGCTTCGCGCGCCGAGATCGAGGGCGCGCTGCGGCGCGCGGGCGGGAATCGCGCCGAAGCGGCCCGGCTGCTGGGGGTCGGGCGCGCCACGCTCTACCGCTGGCTCGATGCCCAGGCGATCGAAGGCGCGGATGGCGCGCGCGTGCTCGGCGGGCGCTACGAGTTGCTGCGCCCGCTCGGCTCGGGCGGCCAGGCGACCGTCTTCCTGGTCCGCGACCGCGCCGCGGCCGGCCGCGGCGAGCGGGCCGAGCGCGCGCTGAAGCTGCTGCACGCCGAAGCGGGCGAGCCGGAGGAGGTCGAGCGGCTGCGCGGCGAGTACCGCGCGCTCGCCGCGCTGCGTCACCCCGGGCTGGTGCGCGTCTTCGACTTCGGCCTCGACGAAACCAGCCGCCGGCCCTTCCTGGTGATGGAGGTCGTCCCCGGCGCACCCTTCCTGGAGGCCGCGGCCGGTCGGTCCACGGGCTGGGTGCTGGCGGCGCTGGCCGCCACGCTGCGCGCGGTCGCGCACCTGCACCGCCGCGGCATCGTGCACCGCGACCTGAAGCCCGAGAACGTGCTGGTCGCGCCCGGCAGCTCGCCGCAGCGGCCGGGGCGCGTGACGGTGATGGACCTCGGGCTCTCGGAGCGGCTGGCCGGGCCGCAGCTCGGCGCCGGCGGCACGCTGCGCTACGCGGCCCCCGAGCTGCTGGCGGGCGAGCGCGCCTCGGCCCGCTCCGACGTCTTCGCGCTGGGGGTGATGCTCGCGGCCGCGCTCGACGGGCGCGACGCCGAGCAGCCGGCCGGGCTCGACGCGCTCGTCGCACGGATGACGGCCGACGACCCCGCGGCCCGCTGCGCCGACGCCGCCGTGGCCCTCGAGGAGCTGGAGCGGATCGCTGGGCCGCTGCCCGACGCGGAGGCCGCGCCGGCGGGGGCGGCGGTCGCGTTCGTCGGC
>CAYZDB010000169.1:0-6531 GCA_964476985.1 uncultured Acidobacteriota bacterium
CTGGTTCCGGCAGGAGCCGGGCGCCAAGCAGGTCGTCTGGATCCGGCAGGCCGGGCGGTCCAAGCCGCCCGAGATCCGCCTCTACTGGTGGACCGACCAGGGGCTCGAGTTCGACAGCGACTGGAAGACGCGCGCCGACTTCTCGTACCGCGGTTTCCCCGGCCTGTTCGATCTGGCGGTCGACCGCAAGGCCTCGACGCCGCAGCTGCTGGTCGTTCGCTACCGCCGCGAGCAGCACGGCGTCCGCGCCTCGCACCTGGTCGAGACCGGCGACGTCCGGCTGCAGCGGCTGGGCGACATGGGGTGGGAACTGATCTGGGTGCAGGACCCGATGAAGTCGGTGGTCACCGTCGGCGAGCCGCTGGAGCCCTCCCAGGCCCGCACGGAGAAGGACGGCAGCCGGGTCTGGGTGTTCCAGAAGGCCAGCCACCGGGTCCTGCCGCTCGACGAGATCCCCTGGTGACGGGGCGCGATTCCCGCGGCGGCGACGGCGCGCGGCGGGGAGCCTCGTGGCGCGCTGCTGCCGCGCGCTACACTCGCCCCGGTCGGGAGGGAGCGGGCGGGCGATGACTGCGGCGGACCGGCGGGAGGAGGACGCGCTGCTGCGCCGGCTGCGCGAGGACGCGCAGCTGCTGGCCGAGGCGTTCGCGCTGCCGCTGCGATCGGTTTCCAGGACCCGCCGCGACGCTCGGCTCTACGGCACCTGCGACACCGACGGCCGGATCCGGATCCGGCTCCGCTCGCGGATCTCGGGCGACTTCCTGAAGTACTCCAGCCTGGTCGCCACGCTCTGCCACGAGCTGGCCCACCTGCGCCACTTCCACCACGGTCCGAGCTTCGTGCGCTTCTACCGCGAGCTGCTCGAGGCGGCGCGGACCCGCGGGCTCTACCGCCCGGCCTCGCCGGCCGCCCTGCGGGCCGCGCAGGCCCCGCGCGCCGGCCCTCTGCGCGAGGACCTCGCGGCCTCCGCGCCCCGGCGCCCGCGCCAGCTGCCGCTGTTCTGGTGAGCGCTCAGGAGAGCCCCTCGAGGTGCTCTCCCTTGGGGATCGCGACCAGGCCGCCCTCGGTCACCGTGAAGCGGCGGCGGTCGGCATCGGGGTCGACCCCGATCTGGAAGCCCGGCGGGATCCGCACCCCCTTGTCGACGATCGCGCGCCGCACGATCGCGTGGCGCCCGACCTCCACCCCGTCCATCAGGATCGCGTCCTCGACCAGGCTCCAGGAGTTGACCCGGCAGCCGGGGCCGAGGATCGAGCGCTCGACGTGGCCGCCGCTGACGATGCAGCCCGGCGAGACCAGCGAGTCGTGCGCCTCGCCGATCCGCCCCTTCTCCCCCCCCGCAAACACGAACTTGGCGGGCGGCGCCTGGATCGCGGCCGAGCGGATCGGCCAGGCCCGGTCGTAGAGGTTGAACTGCGGGGTCACGGAGATCAGGTCCTGGCTGGCGTCGAAGTAGGCGTCGAGCGTCCCGATGTCCATCCAGAACGGCGTGGGCGAGCTTCCCGCGCCGCGGAAGACGTGGGCCTGGACGCGGGCCCCGGCCCGGACCAGCCCCGGCAGCACGTCGTGCCCGAAGTCGTGGTGGGTGTCGTCGCGCCGCGCGTCGCGGCAGACCGACTGCACCAGCACGTCGGTGCGGAACAGGTAGACCCCCATGTTGGCGACCACGCCCGGCCCGTCCGGGTCGAGGTCCTGCGGCTTCTCGCGGAAGCCCGTCACCTCGCCGTTCGGCCCCAGCTCCAGCACCCCGAAGCGCGAGGCCTCGCGCGCCGGGACCTCGAGCACCGCGATCGTGACGTCGGCCTCGCGCGCGAGGTGCTCGGCCAGCATGTCGCGGTAGTCCATCCGGTAGATGTGGTCGCCCGACAGGATCAGCGTGTGGGCCGGCCGCTCCTCCTCGAGCGTGTAGATGTTCTGGTAGATCGCGTCGGCCGTCCCGAGGTACCAGGTGCTCCCGACCCGCAGCTGGGGCGGGATGGTGTAGATGAACTCCCCCAGCTCGGCGGCGAAGAGGTGCCAGCCCTCCTTGACGTGGCGCATCAGCGAGTGGGCCTTGTACTGCGTCAGGACGCAGATCCGCTTGAGCCCCGAGTTGACGCAGTTGGAGAGCGTGAAGTCGATGATCCGGTAGGTCCCGCCGAACGGGACCGCGGGCTTGCTGCGGTCCTTGGTCAGCGGGTAGAGCCGCTCGCCCTTCCCCCCCGCGAGCACGAAGGCCAGGACCGTCTTGAGGGTGTCGGGGTGAAGCGAGGCGCTGCGGTTCGCGGAACGATCCATCGTCGGGCTCCACGGCGGGCGGCTCGGCCGGCCGGCGGGGTTGAGTCGTGGCGTGGCGTGGCGTGGCGGGGCGTAGCGAGGCGAAGCGAAGCGGGAGCGGCGCCCGCCCGGTCAGAGTTCGCCCGGCCCGAGATGCTCGCGTTCCTCGAGCAGCTTGCGCACGGTGCGCCGCAGTTCCTCGGTGTCCGGTCCCTTGGTGACGTACGCGTCGGCCGCCCACGAGGTGAAATCGTCGCGGTACGAGTCGAAGGCCGTGTTGAGCACGATCGGCACGCGCCGATCCTTGTCGAGGATCCGCGCCATCGCCTCCAGCCCGTTCATCCCCGGCATCCGGACGTCCATCACGATCAGGTCCGGGCGCTGCTGCTCGAAGGCCCGGATCCCCTCCTCGGCGTTGGCCGCCTCGACGACCTGGTAACCGTCGTCCTCCAGTTCCCGGCGATAGAGCAGCCGCAGGTGCCGCTCGTCATCCACGATCAGGATCCGTCGCATCGTCTTTCTCCTCCGGGAGTTCTCCCGGGACCGCTCCGGCGGTGTCGCGCGGCCGCAGCAGGATCCGGAACCGCGCCCCCTCGCCGGGCCGGCTGTCCGCACTCAGGGTCCCCCCGCACTGCGCCACCAGGCGCTTGCTGAGCGGAAGGCCGAGCCCCGTTCCCCCCACCTTGGTCGTGAAGAACGGCTCGAAGATCTGCTCCAGCCGCTCGGGGGCGATCCCCGGGCCGTTGTCCTCGACCACCAGGTGGACCGCCTCCTTCAGGCGCTGGGCCCGCACCGTGACCTTTCCCCCCTCGCCCACCGCGTCGAAGGCGTTCGAGAGCAGGTTGTCGAGCACCTCGAGCATCGTGTCGCGGTCGCCCACGACCGGCGGCAGGTCGGGCTCGACCCGCGCCGAGAGCCGCACCCGCCGCTCCAGCGCCAGGTCGCGGTAGCGCGCGACGACCGCGCGCACCAGGTCGCCGGGATCGAGCGAGCGGCCGGCGGGAGCGCGCGCGAGCCGGACGTCCTGCCGGATCCGCTCGAGGATCGCCTCCATCCGCCGGGTCTCGTCGAGCACGATCTGCACGTCCTCCGAGCGCGGATCGTCGGCCGGGAACTGGCGCGCCAGGCGCCGGGCGAAGCCGCCGACGACCGAGAGCGGGTTGCGGATCTGGTGGACGATCTCGGCTGCGAGCTCGCCGATCGCGGACAGGCGCTCGGCCTTGAGCACCTGGACCTGCAGATTGCGCACCCGCGCGCTGGCCTCGCGCAGTTCCTCCAGCCGGTCCGACAGCGCGTCGTGGAGCCGGGCCCTCTCGACCGCGCCGGCGGCGGTCGAGGCGATCATCGCCGCCAGCGCCAGCTCGTCCTCGTCGGGAAAGCCCGATTCGGGGGTGACCGCACCCAGCAGCACGCCGAGGTGCTTGCCCTGGTCGATCAGCGGGGCCAGCACGACCGGGCAGCGCTCGAGCAGCGGGCCCAGCGCAGGCTCGGCCGCTTCGAGCGCACCGGCCGGGTAGATCTGCACCGGCGACGCACCGGACAGGGCCAGCACCAGCGGATGGCTGGACTGGCCGAGCGGCACCGCCAGCCGCCGCGTCAGCGTCTCGACCGCGCGGTCGGCCGGGTCCGGCGGGTCGAACGCGAGGGCCTCTAGCTCGTGGCCGGCCGCCCCGCGGCGAGCCGGCCCCGTCGAAGCGGGAGCGCGCCGCGCCAGGCGCCCGCGCAGCACCCCCTTGTCCTCCTCTGCCAGGAAGAGCGCCGCCGCGTGCATCCCCAGCCCGCCGGGATGGACCGCCGCCGCGAGCACGACGCGCAGCACGCGGTCGAGCCGGGCGGTGCGCGACAGCACCAGGCCCATCTCGCGCAGCAGCGTCAGCTCGCCCACCTTGCGGGCCAGCGCCTCGTTGAGCGAGCGCTGGCGCGTCACGTCGGTGAGGACCGCCACCGCCGCCGCGAGCCCGTGGTCGGGCCCCGGGACCGCCGCCAGGCAGGCCCGCACGACGCGGCGCTCGAGCCCGCTCCCCAGCACCAGCTCGCGCTCCTCGACCGGGCGGTGCGAGGCCAGCTCGGCCGGGGTCGGAAAGTCGGCCGCGGGGTAGAGCCCCTCGGGGAAGACGGCCGGGTAGTGGGCCCCCCTCAGCTCCCACTCGCCGCGGCCGAGCAGGGCCGAGGCCGCCGGGTTGGCCGCGACGATCCTCAGCTCGCGGTCGAGCAGCAGGACTCCTGCCGGGACGTGGCGTAGCCCCTCGGCCAGCACCCGCTCGCGGAAGATCTCGTAGGCCTGCTCGCCGTCGGAGAGCGCGGTGTCGATCACCGCCTCGAGGATCTCCTCCGGCCCGACCCGGACCTGGACCAGCAGCCGCCGCGGGCCCGGCGAGCCGCCCCGCCCCTCGAGGATCCAGGAGCGGTGGGTGACGCCGGTCGAGAGAACCTCCTCGCGGCGGCAGGTCCGGCAGTCGGCTTCGCGCCGCCAGAGCATCCCGTGGCAATCCCCGCCGATCAACCGCGGGCCGCGCGAGCGGAGCAGCGACGGACTGGCCCAGAGGACCTTCCGGCCCGGACCGATCAACGCCAGCTGCACGCCGTTCGCGTCGAGCAGGTCGAGCAGCTGCTCGCGGGAGGCTGCGGTCCGAAGTTCGCGCTCGCTCACGAGGGTCCCCGCGCGCGGGGGGCGCGCGTTGCCATTGTAGACCCGGGGCGGTGTAATCTCTCTCTCCCGTCCCACCCCGCGCGCCCGGCGCCGCGCCCCGGGCCCGCTCTGCGTTCGACCGAGGAGGTTTTTCATGCCCAACGGGATCTTCCGCGTTCCGCCCCCCGTCAACGAGCCGGTCAAGGCCTACGTCCCGGGCTCGCCCGAGCGCCGCGAACTGTCCGCCGCGGTGGCGGCCCTCGCGTCCGAGCCCCTCGAGATCCCGTGCGTGATCGGCGGCCGCGAGGTCCGCACCGGACGGATCCTCGAGCAGCACGTCCCGCACGCGCACCGCCGCGTCGTGGCCCGCGCCCACCAGGCCGGCCCGCGCGAGATGGCGGCCGCGATCAAGGCCGCGCGCGAGGCCTGGCAGAGCTGGTCGCGGATGCCGTGGGAGGCGCGCTTCGCGATCTTCCTCAAGGCCGCCGACCTCCTGGCCGGACCGCGCCGGATGGCGGCCAACGCGGCGACGATGGTCGGGCAGTCGAAGACCGCGCACCAGGCCGAGATCGATTCGGCCGCCGAGCTGATCGACTTCTGGCGCTTCAACCCGCACTTCGCGCAGACGATCTACGCCGACCAGCCGATCTCGTCGCCCGGGACCTGGAACCAGCTGGAGTACCGCGCGCTCGAGGGGTTCGTGCTGGCGATCACGCCGTTCAACTTCACCTCGATCGGCGGCAACCTGCCGACCGCGCCGGCGATGATGGGCGACACGGTGATCTGGAAGCCGGCGTCGACCGCGATCGCCTCGTCGTGGGTGATCTTCAAGATCCTCGAGGAGGCCGGCCTGCCGCCCGGCGTGATCAACTTCGTCCCCGGCCCGGGGTCGCTGGTCGGCCCGATGGCGATCGCCAGCCCGGACCTGGCCGGCGTCCACTTCACCGGCTCGACCGGGGTCTTCCACTCGATCTGGGAAGGGGTCGCGGCCAACATCCGCCGCTACCGCAACTACCCGCGGCTGGTCGGCGAGACGGGCGGCAAGGACTTCGTCTTCGTCCACGCCTCGGCCGATCCGGTGGCGGTCGCCACCGCGCTGGTCCGCGGCGCCTTCGAGTACCAGGGGCAGAAGTGCTCGGCGGCCAGCCGGGCCTACGTCCCGCAGTCGCTCTGGCCGAAGGTCCGGCGCGCGCTGGTGGAACAGCTGCGCGAGGTCCGGGTCGGCGACCCGACCGTCTACACCAACTTCATGGGGGCCGTGATCGACAAGGCCTCGTACCAGAACCTGACCGGCGCGATCGCCTCGGCCAGGCGCTCGGCCGCCTGCTCGATCGTCTTCGGCGGCGAGTACGACGCCCGCGAGGGCTGGTTCATCCAGCCGACGGTCGTGCAGGTCTCCGATCCGAAGCACCGCCTGATGAAGGAGGAGCTGTTCGGCCCGGTGCTGGCGGTCTTCGTCTACCCCGACCGCGAACTGGACGCGGCGCTCGCGCTCTGCGACAGCGCCAGCCCCTACGCCCTCACCGGCGCGGTCTTCGCGCGCGACCGGCTGGCGATCCAGGCGATCGCGAACTCGCTGCGCCACACCGCCGGCAACTTCTACATCAACGACAAGCCGACCGGCGCGGTGGTCGGCCAGCAGCCCT
>CAYZDB010000170.1:0-6518 GCA_964476985.1 uncultured Acidobacteriota bacterium
CGCGAGCGCGGCGCTCACGCCTTCACCCCGGCCCGCTCGAGCGCCCCCCGGAGCCGCGCCACGGTCGCGTCGCCGGCGTGCGCGAGCGGCAGCCGCACGGTCCACTCGCACAGCCCGAGCAGCGACAGCGCCGCCTTGCAAGGGACCGGGTTGGTCTCGGCGAACAGCGCGCGCGTCAGCTCGAGCGTGCGGTAGTGCTCGCGGCACGCGGTCGCCACGTCGCCGGCTCGCGCCGCGTCCGCCATCCGGACCGTCCCCTGGGGGTCGACGTTGGAGAGCACCGAGATCGCCCCGTCGCCCCCCATCAGCATCATCGGGACGTTCAGCTCGTCCTCGCCCGACAGCACCGCGAACCCGGGCCGGCGGCGGGCCACGATCGACATCGCCTGCCCGAGGTTGCCCGAGGCCTCCTTGACCGCGGCGACACCCTCGATCTCGGCGATCCGCAGCACCAGCTCGGGCGGCGCGTTGAGCCCGGTGCGCCCGGGCACGTTGTAGACCACGACCGGCAACCCGCCCTCGCGCGCCACCGCGCGGTAGTGACCGAGCAGCCCGTCCGGGTTGGGCTTGTTGTAGTACGGCGTGACGACCAGCGCGGCGTCGGCGCCGAGCGCCCGGGCCCGGCGGGTGCGCTCGATCGATTGCGCGGTGCCGTTGGTCCCGGTCCCGGCGACGACCGGGACGCGCCCGGCGGCCAGTTCGACCGTCAGAGCGATCAGGCGCTCCCACTCGGCGTCGGACAGGACCGGCGTCTCGCCCGTCGTCCCGCAGGGCACGAGCCCCTGGATCCCGGCCTCGAGCTGGCGGGTCACGAGGCGCCGGAACGCGTCCTCGTCCACCGACAGGTCCGGGCGGAACGGCGTGACGAGCGCCGTCATCACCCCGCGCAGCGCGCTTTCCTTCATCGCAGGCTCCTTCCCGGCGAACCCGTGCCGCTCAGTGCGACGCGTCGCCGAGCAGTTCGTCGATCATCTCGTCCAGCGTCCGCGGCCCCGGCCGCGCGACCAGCCACTCCGCGGCGCGCACCGCGCCGTGCGCGAAGACCGCGCGGTCGCGCGCCCGGTGCACGATCTCGATCGTCTCTCCCGGACCGTCCCAGCCCAGCCGGTGCGTTCCGGGGATCTCGCCGGCGCGCACCCAGGCGACGGGCACCAGGTCCGGCGGCAGCGGTCCGTCGCCGGGCGCGAGGCCCCAGCGCGACTTGCCCGGCGTGCGCTCGACCAGCTCCTGGGCCAGCCGCACCGCCGTCCCGGAGGGGGCGTCGCGCTTGAGCTGGTGGTGTTCCTCGACCAGGTAGGGCGCGAACCCGCCGATCGCGCCGAAGAGCGAGGCCGCGCGGTCGGCGATGCGGAACAGGGCCTGCACGCCGAGCGCGAAGTTCGGCGCCCAGAGGAAGCCCACGCCGCGCTCCGCGGCCAGCGCCCGCGCCGCCGCGAGGCCGTCGTTCCAGCCGGTCGTGCCGGAGACCACGGGGCAACCCGCCTCCAGCAGGCGCCGGACGCTCTGCGGCGCGGCGGCGGCGGTCGTGAACTCCAGCGCGGCGTCGATCCCCGCGAGGTCGGCCTGGTCGACGCGGCGTGCCTCGGCGCCCGGGAACTCGGGGTCGACCCGCAGCGCGATCCGATGGCCCCGCGCCTCGGCGGCCACGGCGAGCGCGCGCCCCATCCGGCCGCAGCCGACGAGCGCGAGGTGGAGCGAACGGTCGGCGCTCATGCGCGATCCTCCCCGGGCGCGCCCTCGAACAGCGCGCGGTGCAGCGCGCGGACCAGCTCTCCCGCGCGCTCCTCGTCGGTCAGCAGCCCGAGCGACGCGCCGTGCGGGCCCTGGACCAGGCGGCGCAGCGGGAGCCCGCCCGCCGCCTCGAGTACCCGCCGCCACTGGGCCGGCGCATCGGCCAGACCTTCGCCGACGGCCGCGACCAGCGCCAGGCCGGGGGTGGAGCGGACCTCGCCGTAGCGCTCGAGTGCGTCGAGCGCCGGGGCCAGCGCGGGATCGGCGGGGATCAGCAACTCGAGCCAGACCGGCCCCGGCATCACGGCCAGGGGCTGCAACCCGGGACGGTCGACGGCCCGCAGCACGTCGGCGAAGAAACCCTCCTCGCGCAGCCGCCCCGGCGCGCGCAACGCAACCAGCTGCAGCGGCGCGCGCGAGGCGACCGCCCGCACCGCGGGCGCGGTCGAACCGGTGGCGCCGATCCGGGTGCCCGGCCGCTCCGGGGCGAGGCTGTTGCGCACCACGACCGGCAGACCGCCGTGGATCGCCGGGTCGATCGACGCCGGGTGCAGCACCTTGGCGCCGAATCCGGCCATCTCGGCGGCCTCGCGGAAGGTCGCCTGCTCCAGCACGCGCGCCGCGGGAACGACGCGCGGATCGGCGGTCATCAGCCCGTCGACGTCGGTCCAGATCTCGATCGCCGCGGCGTCGAGCGCGAGGCCGAGCACGGAGCCGGACAGGTCGGAGCCGCCGCGGCCGAGCGTCGTCGGGATCCCCTCGGGGGTCGCGCCGAGGTAGCCGCCGAGCACCGGCACCGCGCCGGACTCGACCAGCGGCGCGACGCGCTCTCGGGCCCGCGCGCGCGTCTGGGCGAGCTGCGGCCGGGCCGAGCCGAAGTGGTCGTCGGTGATCACGATCTCGCGCGAGTCGACCACCTGCCCCGGCGCCCCCGCGACGCGCAGTGCCGCCGCCAGCATCTCCTGGGCCAGCAGTTCGCCATAGCCCAGGACCTGGTCGGACGAGCGCGGCGTCGCCGTCCCGAGCAGCCGGACCCCGCGCAGGAGGACCCGCAGGTCGCGCAGGTGCGCGTCGAGCCGCTCGACCAGCGCGGCGTCGCCGGGCGCGAGCGCGAGCGCGGTCTCGCGGTGACGGCGCGCCAGCCGGTCGGCCTCGTCCTCCATCGCGGCCCGGTCGCCGGACAGCGCGGTCTCGGTCAGCCGCTGGAGCTGGTTGGTCACGCCCGCCATGGCCGAGGTGACGACGACCGGCCGCTCCGGCAGCCGCCCGCGGACGATCGCGGCGACCCCCCGCATCCGCTCGGCGCCGTCGACCGAGGTCCCGCCGAACTTCATCACGATCACGGCACGAGGTCCTGGGCGTGGATCAGCTCGCCGATCAGCAGGGTCCCGCCCGCCGCCCCGCGGATCGTGTTGTGGGAGAGGACCTCCATCCGCAGGCCGAGCACCGCGCAGGGCCGGATCCGGCCGACGACCGCCGCCATCCCGCCGCCGCTCATCCGGTCGAGCCGCGGCTGGGGGCGGTCGCTCGCCTCGCGCACGAGGATCGCCGGGTCGGGCGCGCTCGGCAGGCCCAGCTCCTGCGGCAGGCCGCGAAAACGGGCCATCAGTTCGGCCGCCCGCTCCGGCCCGATCCGCGGCGAGGACTGCAGGCTGACCGACAGCAGGTGCCCGTCCGAGACCGGCACGCGGTGGACCTGCGCGGAGACCGCCAGGTCCAGCGCCTCGATCCGGTTCCCGGCCAGCTTCCCGAAGATCTTCGCCGGCTCGCTCTCGATCTTCGGCTCCTCGTCGGGGATCCAGGGGACGACGTTGTCGATCAGGTCGAGCGCGGGGACGCCGGGGTAGCCGGCGCCCGAGGCGGCCTGGAGCGTGGTGACCACCAGCCGCTCGAGTCGCGCCGCGCGCGCGAGCGGCGCCAACGCCAGGGCCAGCCCGATCACCGAGCAGTTGGGGTTGCAGGCGACGAAGCCGCGGCCGCCCCAGCGCCGGCGCTGGGCCTCGATCAGCGCCAGGTGGTCGGCGTTGGCCTCGGGCACGATCAGCGGGACGTCGGGATCCATCCGGCGGTTGCGGGCGTTGCTGATCACGCCCCGGCCGGCGCGGGCGAAGGCCGGCTCGACCTCCTCCGCTGCCGCCGCGTCGAGCGCGGAGAAGACCAGCGTCGACTCCACGGCGGCCGGGTCGCAGGCCTTCACGGTGAGCCCCGCCGCGGCCGCGGGGGGCGCGTCCGAGACCCGCCAGTTCACCACCTCGCCGTACGGCCGGCCGGCGCTGCGGTCGGACGCCGCGACCTCCGCCAGTTCGAACCACGGGTGCGCGTCGAGCAGCTGCACCAGCCGCTGCCCGACCACGCCGGTTGCGCCGAGCACCGCGACGGGCCGGCGCATTCCTTGATTATTCATCTCGCCGAGCTCCGCATCCGTCTGACATGAGTTGATATCCGCGCGGCGGGACCGGGCCGTGGGCGGGGCTTCCGTCCCGGAACGGGCCCCGGGGCGCGGATGATAGCATCGCGTGATGGTTCGCTGCCGCGCGGTCATCTTCGACCTCGACGGGACGCTGGTGGACGCGTTCGCCGCCGTGGCCGGCGCGCTCAACGCGGCCCGCGCGGCCTGCGGGCTGCCGCCCCTGCCCGAGGACGCGGTCCGGGGCCAGGTCGGCTGGGGCCTGGACGACCTCCTGGCGCGCAACGTCGGCCCCGAGCGCGTGGCGGCGGCCCGCCCGCACTTCGAGTCCCACTACGCCGCGCACCACCTCGCCGGGACGCGGCTGCTGCCTGGCGCCCGGGAGGCCCTCGCGGACCTCGCCCGCCGCGGGGCCGGGCTCGGGGTCGCTTCGAACAAGCCCCCCCGCTTCACCCGCGACCTGCTGGAGCGGCTGGACCTGGCGCCGTTCTTCGGCGCGATCCTGGGGCCGGGGCCCGATCTCCCGCCCAAGCCCGACCCCGCGATGCTGGGCGCGGCCTGTTCGCTGCTCGGCGCCGTCCCGGCCGAGACGCTGTACGTCGGGGACATGCCGCTCGACGTGGAGTCCGCGGCCCGGGCCGGGATGCCCCACCTGCTGGTGCCGACCGGGGCCGTCCCGGCGGCGGAACTGGCCCGGGTCCCGGGCGCCCGGCTGGCCCGCGACCTGCTGGACGTGGCGGCCCGGGTCGAGATCGGCGGGCCGCGGGACGCGCCCCGTGACCGCTCGCGCGATTCGGCTTGACGGCGGACCCCGGCAGGAGTAGTTGAAGCTCGAGGTCATGCACAAGGAGGTCGCGATGACACGTCGGCGCCTGGTCCTCTGCCTGCTCCTCTTCGCCTTCCTGGCGGCCGCGGCCACGAGCCTCGCTGCCGCCGCCGCCGAACCCAAGAGCCTCATCCCACCCTACCTGGAACCGGCACCGTGGTGGTGGCTCGGCCCCAAGGGCGACGTCTACCGCCTCGTGATCGCCGGCCCCGCACGCGCCCTGCGCGACCCGATCAAGCTGCCGCCCGGCGTGAAGCCGATCGATCCGGACGGGCCGATCCCGACGCGGGGCAACTCGGTCGATCGCGGCGGCACAAGCGCCCCCAAGCCGGCTTCGCTCTCGGGCACGCTCGCCGCGCCGGCTGGCGCCTCCTTTGCCAACGCTTCGGGATCGCTCTCGCGCTCGACGCGGGCGAGTTCGGCGCCGGTGCGGCCGGACCCGCGGGACGTCCGGCGCGAGCTCGAGTCCGCGCAGCGCGCGCTCGGCCTCTGAACCGCCTCACCGCCCCTTCAACGAACTGGTCACCAACTCCGACTCCGCGGCCCAGGCCGCGGGGTCGGTTTCTTTTCCGGGGCTCAGCAGCAGCAGGAACGCCCCCTCGGCCGTGACCAGCGTCGCGGCGCGGCGCGGCGCGGCGCCCTCCGCCGCGGGAGCGAAGGGGGCGCTCTCGACGGTCCGGTCGCGCGAGGAGCGCAGCACGCCCCACGGCTGCAGCGGAGGGCCCCAGTCGCGCTCGAGCTCGGCCCGCCGCGCGGCCAGCGCGTCGCGCGAGGCGAAGCGGGCCACCACGATCAGCGAGCCCCGGTCGTTGCGCAGCGTCACCGGGAAGCCGTCGCTGCTCGCCGCGCTCAGCGTCGCCCGGTAGCCGCGCGGCACCAGGAAGCGGATCCCCTCCCCGACCAGCATCCCCTCGCGCGGGTCGGCCGGCGAACCGCTGACGGCCTGCCGGTCGAGCCGGACGCGGAAGCGGCGCGCCAGGTCGTACGGCGGCGGCGGCGGCTCCGCTTCCGAGGGGCGGGCCGTGATCGCGATCCAGAGCGGCGCGAGACTCTTCTCTCCTGCCGCCACCGGCAGCACGATCTCGAGCTCGCGGCCCCCGGTCCGGATGCGGTGGACCAGCCAGCTCCCGCGAAACGCCGCCCCGGCAAAGCGAGCGGTCGCCGCCTCGCCGTCGAGCCCGGCGACGCGCCGCGCGGCATCGAGGCTGACACCTGCCAGGCGCCGCGCCGCGGGATCGGTCCGCGGCGGCGCGATCGCCGTCGCGTCCAGCGGGCCCGCGGCCGGCGCCAGCGCGCGCAGGTCCACCCACCCGGCGAAGTCCGCGTCGCCGATCCGGACCGCCGTCCCCGCCTGGTCTTCGAAGGAGCCGCGCAGCCAGAGCACGGTCTCGGGCCCCGCGGTCGCGTCGCGGAAGACCCGGTCGACGCGGGCCGCCACCACGCCCGGCGGGATCTCGATCGCCAGCCCTTCCCCGATCGCGATCCGCCTCCACGGCTCCTCGCGCTCGCGGTGCGCGCGCTCGGACAGGTAGGCCGCGGGGACCGGCCAACCGC
>CAYZDB010000171.1:0-1439 GCA_964476985.1 uncultured Acidobacteriota bacterium
GTCACGACCGCGGCCAGCACGTCGGTCACGGTCACGCCGTCGAAGGCGCGGCGGCCGGTCAGCATCTCGTACAGCAGCGCGCCGAACGACCAGACGTCGGTGCGCCGGTCGATCGGCCTGCCGCGCGCCTGCTCCGGCGACATGTAGGCCGCGGTGCCGAGGATCATCCCGGCCGACGTGCCCGAGTGCGTGACGGTCGGCATCACGGTCGGCGTGCTCGTCGACGCGGCCGCTCCGGAGTCCCCCGCGAGCGCCTTGGCGATCCCGAAGTCGAGCACCTTGACCCGCCCCTCGGCGTCGAGCTTGACGTTGGCGGGCTTGAGGTCGCGGTGGACGATCCCCTTCTCGTGCGCCGCCTCGAGCGCCTCGGCGACCTGCCGCGCGATCGGCAGCGCCTCGTCGACCGGGATCGGCCCGCGCGCCAGCCGTGCGGCCAGGTCCTCGCCGGGGACCAGCTCCATCGCCAGCGCGCGCACGCCGCCGGCTTCCTCGTAGCCGTAGATCTGCGCGATGTGCGGGTGGTTCAGCGCGGCCAGCGCCTGGGCCTCGCGCTGGAAGCGCGCCAGCCGGTCGCCGTCCGCCGCCATCAGCTCCGGCAGGATCTTCAGCGCGACGTCGCGCTGCAGCCGCGCGTCGCGCGCGCGCCAGACCTCGCCCATCCCGCCGGCCCCGATCGGGGCGACGATTTCGTAGGGACCGAGGCGGGTACCGGGACCAAGGGACGGCATCGGAGCCCACGATAGTCGATTCGCGGGGCGGGCGGGAACGCGCGCGGGGAGGCGGCGCTTACGTCGTAGTTACTCCCGCCGTTCCCGGCGAGGCTGGATCACACGGCGCGGGCGCCTCTCACGGGCACGCATTGGCCGAGGCGTCGATCTCCGCGTCGCGCGACCCCACTTGCCCGCCCCCCGGCGCGTCGTACGTCAGCGCTCCGGATCCCAACTCCGCCCGCACCAGGTACCAGAACCCCGCTCCCGGCGCCGGCGCCGCGCCGTGCGGCCACGTCGTCGCCGTCGTGTCGTTGACGACGCAACTGTCGACCGCGGCCGTGAAGTCGCCCCCCGTGTCACGCAGGATGGTCAGGCTGCCGCGGACGACGTCGTAACCGATGGCGTCGTACGCGGCGGTCCAGGCCAGGTCCGTCGCGGTGAGCGTCAGGAGGATCCCCTCGCACTCGTCAGGAACCCCGTTCGCGTTGCCGTCCAGGCTGGTGCCTTCGAGGATGTCGCAGCTGTCGTTGCGCCCGTTCCCGTTGCAGTCCGACTCGCACTCGTCGGGCTGCGCGTCGGCGTCGCAGTCCTCGCTCGTCCCGTCTGCCAGGTCGCACTCGTCCGGCCGCGCGTTGAGGTTGCAGTCCGTCGCCGCCCTGCAGGCATTCCGGATGATCTCCAGGATCCCGGCCGCCAGGTCCT
This sequence comes from uncultured Acidobacteriota bacterium, assembly GCA_964476985.1. Classification (GTDB taxonomy): domain Bacteria; phylum Acidobacteriota; class Polarisedimenticolia; order J045; family J045; genus JALOKP01. The sequence goes on from CAYZDB010000171.1 coordinate 1,413, forward strand.
CGTCGGGCAGCTGCGAGGAGAAGACCT
>CAYZDB010000171.1:1449-6510 GCA_964476985.1 uncultured Acidobacteriota bacterium
GCCGTCCGCCAGGGACTGCGCCAGTGCTCGCACCGCGGTCGACGTGCCGGTGCCGGTGATCGGCGACGCAATCACGTGGACAGCGACGGAGGTCTGGATCGCGTGCGTGATCGAGTCGCGGTCGACGCCCGGATCCGAGACCGGGTCGCCGCACCACGGCCCCTCGTCGCTGATCGGGATGACCAGCCGCACCGACGACGCCGGCCACGGCTTGTTCCCGGCGACGACCGAGGTGGCCCGCCCCCAGTCCTCGGACCCGACCTCGAGCCCACCCGGGCAGGCCCCCAACGTCTCGTTGTTGGGCGGCGGGTCGCCGGGAACCGCCGTGCCGTAGCGGTTCGCCACGCTGTCGGTCAGGCAGGCGAACTGCCCCGTTCCCGGCTGCATGATCCCCAGCAGTTCCGACTCCACGTTCACCAGCTGGTTTGCCAGCTCGCTCGCCACCGCGCTGATGCTGGCGCAGAGGGCCGCCCCCTCGTCGGTCATCGAGGTCGACGTGTCCATCACGAACACGACCTTCACCGGCGGACAGAGCGGGCACTCGTCCGGCCGGTCGTCCGAGTTGCAGTCCCCGCTGGTGCCGGCGTCGATGTCGCAGGAGTCCAGGACGCCGTTGCGGTTGCAGTCGCTCCCCGCACCGGACATCGTGTCACAGGTATCCAGCAGCAGGTTGCCGTCGCAATCGGGCTCGGCCTCGTACGAGACGGCGATCGTCACGTAGGAGCCCTCGCACTCGAAGGCGCCCACGGAGGGATCGGCAGTGAGGGTGACGACCGCGCTCCCGGAGAGCACGAGCGCGTTGTAGGCAGACGCCGTCAGCTCGACGGAGTCGGAGATCTCGGTGCAGAACGACGAAGCGGTGTCGAAGACCCGGCCCAGGCTCGATCCATTGAGGGATACGTCAAGCGCCTCGGTGGTCGCGTCGAAGTCGCCGCGGCCCGTGACCGTCACGGTGACGGTGCCGGTCGCCGCCGGCGGGCGGGTCAGCGTGAAGGACTGCGGATAGCCGCTGCCGATCGGCGCGCGCGGGGCGGAGTGCTCCGCCAGCGCGGTGACGGCCAGGTCGCACTCGTCGGGCCGGGCGTTGGCGTTGCAGTCGGCGCTTCCGGGGCTCGCGATGTCGCAGGCGTCGGTCACCGCGTTGCCGTTGCAGTCGGGCTGGCATGAGTCGGGCACGCCGTCGATGTTGCAGTCCGTGGCGCCCCCGGCGATGTCGCACGCGTCGGGGATCCCGTTTCCGGTGCAGTCGGCACCGGCGACGGCGGCCACCTGGCAGAGGTCCGGCAGGCCGTCGGCGTCGCAGTCGGCCAGCGGCTCGCAGCTGTCGAGCGCGCCGCTCTCGTTGCAGTCGCGGTCGATCAGGTGGATCGCGCCGATCGCGTCGAGGTCGAAGCCGGAGTTCGAGCCCGAGCCTCCCGTCCCTGCGCCGTCGAGCTTCACGAAGCGGGCCCGGCGAACCCCGGCGTAGGCCAGGTCGTACGAGCGCCGGAACAGGATGCCGCCGTGCGCGGCGTCGCCCGAAATCCGGACGCCGGCCACCATCGACGCGGTGACGTCGTGGAACGTGACGCCGTCGTCGCTCACCAGGACGCTGACCGAGCCGAACTCTTCGTCGCCGCTGTCGATCTCGTAGACGGTGAGATCCGGACCGGGACCGTCGACGATCCGCGCGCAGGTCCACTCGTAGGTCACGATCTGCCCGCCAAGGCCCCAGAAGATGTCATCTGGCGGACCGATGAGGCGGGACGCCTCGGCAGTGGTCGTGTTCTCCGCCAGGCGCACCGGGAACGGACAGCCCGCGCCGGCCGCCGCCAGCTCGCACTCGTCGGGGATGCCGCTCGTGTCGCAGTCGGCACTCGTTCCGCCGGCGATGTCGCAGGGGTCGGCAACGCCGTTGCTGTTGCAGTCGATCTGGCACTCGTCCGGAACCGCGTTCGCGTCGCAGTCTGTGCTGGTGCCGGAGGCGATGTCGCACTCGTCGGGCAGGCCGTTCGCGTTGCAGTCCTGGCTCAGGCCGTTCTCCACGTCGTAGTCGTCGGGGAAGCCGTTGCCGTTGCAGTCGGCCTCACACCCGTCCAGCACGCCGTTGTCGTTCACGTCGAGGCCCGAGGCCGCGTCGATCTGGCAGTGATCGATCCCGCCGCTGGCGTCGCAGTCCACCGAGGCGTCGTAGGACAGGTCGGCCTCGATCCAGCTCTCCGCGCACTCCTGCTTGTTGACGGTGCTGCTGGCGACAAAGTGGAACACGGCATCGCCGTTGGCCACCGCGTCGTTGAACGTGGCCGGGTCGATGACCAACGTCCCGACCGACGCCCCGCACTGCACGCCGCCCGACTCGAAGACGCGACCGAGCGCCACGCCGTTCAGGTCGACGCTGACGTACTCGTCCGCGGCGTTGAGGTCGCTCGCCGCTGTGACGGTCAAGGTGAGCGGCCCCCAGGCCGGGAAGGCAGACGGAATCGTCCAGGTCTGGGTGTAGCCGCTGCCGAACGGGCGCATCCGCGCGGATTCCGCGAGGTATGGGCTCGCCGGCGCCAGGTCGCACTCGTCCGGCACGCCGTTGGTGTTGCAGTCCGGGCTGTAGAGGCCCGAGATGTCGCAGGCGTCGGGACGCCCGCTCGCGTTGCAGTCCAGCTGGCACTCGTCAGGCCGGTGGTCGGCGTCGCAGTCCAGGCTCGTGCTGCCGGCGTCACAGCGGTCCGGCACGGCGTTCGAGTTGCAATCGGGGACGATCCCGGCGGCCAGCGTGCAGGCGTCGGGCGCCGCGTCGGCGTCGCAGTCCACCGGTGACTCGCAGGCGTCGAGGGTGCCGTCAGCATCGCAGTCGAGGCCAAGCCGGTTGATCACGCCGATCGCGTCCAGGTCGAACCCCGTGTTCGAGCCCGACGCCCCGGACCCGTCGCCGTCGATCCGGATGTAACGGACCACGGACAGCCCGCTCCCCAGAAGGTCGTAGGCACGCGCAAAGGAAGCGTTGCCGTGGGCCTCGTCCCCGTCGATGTCGACCTTGGCGCCGATCGAGGCTCGCACGCTGACGAAGTCGATGCCATTGGCGCTGACGAGCACGTCGATCAGCGAGAACTCCGAGCTGCCGCTGTCGATCTCGTAGACGTTGAAGTCAGGTCCGGGGCCGTCGACGACGAAGCCGCAGGTATAGCGGTAGGTCACCTGCTGGCCGCCCAGGCCGTAGAAGACATCGTCAGGCGGTCCGACGAAGGTGGAGTCCGGCGACGTCGTGGAGTTCGACGCCAGAGTGCCCGTGAAGCGGCAGCCCGCGCCGTTGGCCGCAAGGTCGCAGCCGTCCGGAACGGCGTTGCCGTCGCAGTCCTGGGCCGTGCCGCACCCGGGGACATCGCAACTCCCGCCGGGTTCGCCGCAGGAGAGGTCGCATGCGTCCTCGATCCCGTTGCCGTTGCAGTCGGCGGCCAGGGTGGAGAGCGATGACGCGGAGCCGAGGACGAGGAGGACAACGAGCAGGCGTCGGGAGACGGGCGCAGTCATGGCGGTGCCCCCTTGCGCGGTGCACACCAAGTGCTGACGCGGATAGGCTACACCTGCCGTGAAAGGCAGGGAATCTGCCGGACCGTCGCATCGGACGGCGGAACCGCGCGCAGGACCACGCGGCTAGCGGAGAATCATTCCGAAGTTCGGCATCCCTCGCGCGAAGCGCGTCGCGCAGGGCTCACGCGGTCACTTCTGCCGTTCGAAGTCTCCCGGCTTCCAGGTCTTGTCGAACCACGGCTCGAGCGGCCCGTACAGGCGCAGGATCGTGTTGTAGCCCTTGCCCGGGATCGTCTGCACCCAGTTCTTCTCCTGGCCGGCCGGCGGCTTCGGCCCGAACCAGACCGTCACGCCGCCGTCCTTGTTCATCTGGACCCCCGGCACGTCGCTGCCGAGACCGGCCAGCTTCTGGCCGGTGGGAAGGAGCGAGCGGGTCTGGTTGTCGTACACGGTGAAGGACCAGAACTTGTTCACGGGGATCGGGCCGGGCAGGGTTACCGAGTAGGTGCTGCCGCCGTCCAGGAAGGCGCCCGTCGCATCGCGGAACGAGACGGCGTAGGCGGAGCCGGTCCCGGGCTTCGCCTCGCTCATCGCGGGCGTGATGCCGGTGGCGTAGTAGAAGAACATCGCCCGGGCGTCGAGCAGTCGCTCGGCCCCGTCGAGGAACTCGTAGCTGCCCCCCACGAACGGCGTCATCCACTTCCGGTCCGGGTAGAAATACGCCCGGGGGTCACGGATCGCGACGAGGTTGGCGCGAGCGATCGCGTTGCCCACCGCGACCGCTTCGGTCAGCGTCTTCTTCAGCCGCGCATCGGGCGCGAACGGCTGCCCCTTGCGAATCCCGATCGACGCGTAGAGTCCCACGGTTTCGGGGTCGACCCAGTCCGCCGGTTCGTTCTGCACGGCGGCATTCAGTTCTTCGTAGAAGCTGAAGTCGTTGGCGCTGATCGTGTTGAACTGCTTGCCGGAGACGTTCACGAAGGTCGTCGCCGGTGGCGCGCTCGCGCGCGACAACGGGAAGACCTGCGCCTTCGCCTTCACGCCGGCCACGGCGCCAGCGAGGTCTCCCTTCTCCACGAATGCGCGATAGAAGACCAGGAGCCGGTTGGTCCTGGGTTTCACGACCTGGTAGCCCTGGCCCGGCACGCTCCCCGTGTACCCGGGCGGGAGGAACAGGTAGTCGCCGCCGGCGCCCTTGTCCGGGCCAGTCAATCCGACGTCGACCACCCAGCGGAAGTCGGCGTCGTCGACCGGCCCCAGCACGCGCGGCGGGACCCGCACGACGATCGGCTCGTTCTTGACGTCGATGCAGAACAGCGTGTAGACGGTCGTGGTGTTCGCCGTCAGGAAGAGCGAGCGGGCGTCCAGCAGGTCCTCCGCCATGCCGATCCCCTGGTTGGCCTCGACACCCGCTTCCTCGAGACCCCTGCAGACGGCGTAGACCGACGTGGCGGACATGCCGCGCAGGAAGGCGTCGATCCCCCGGCCGAAATCGAGCTGGTCGTAGGCCAGCTGCACGGTGGCGGCATCGGGCGCGCCGTCCTTGAAGCGCAGCGTCCC
>CAYZDB010000172.1:0-6499 GCA_964476985.1 uncultured Acidobacteriota bacterium
GGCGCTCCTCGCGCTGCCCCTCCTGGTGGCTGGCGAGGGATGCCGGAGCGCCCCCGGGCCCGCTCCGCAGCCCGTCCCCGCCGGCCCGCGGGCCGCGCCCCTGGCCCCCGACCCCGGGCCCGCCTCGGCCCGGCCGCTCGACCCCGGCTTCGCGAGGACAGGGCAGCGCTCGCGCGAGGGCTACTTCCGGTTGCTGGTCGACCTGCGGGAGCAGGTCGACACGGAGGCCCTGCTGGCGGACCAGTCGGCCCGCGGCCTCTCGCGACAGGCGAGCCGGGAGGAGACCCTTGCGGCGCTGGGTGCCGTCGCCGAGCGCGGCCGGGCCGCGCTGGCCGCGCTGCTCGACGAACTCGCGGCCGACGGCCGCGTCGAGTTCTCGCGGCACCTGCGCTACCGGAACCGGGTCTTCCTCTCGGCCCGGCCGGAGGCGCTCGAGCCGCTCCGGGCCCACCCCGCGGTGGCCGCGCTGGTCCCCGAGTTCGACTCGGTGCGCGACGTGCGGCGCGAGTCGGGGACCGCGATCCGCACCGCCCCGCCGATCCCGCCCGGCGACAGCTGGGGCGTGGCGGCGCTCGGGCTGCGCCCGCTGTGGCAGGCCGGCGTCGATGGCCGCGGGGTCGTCGTCGGGAGCCTCGACAGCGGGGTGACCGGCGATCACGCGCTGCTGGCGACCGGCCGCCGTGCCGAGCGGTCCTGGTACGACCCGCGCGGCGAGCGGGTCGAGCCGGTCGACACCAAGCCGCACGGCTCGCAGGTCCTGGCCTGTGCCGTGGCGCGCCCGTTCGAAGGGCGCGATTTCGGCGCCGCGCCGGGGGCGCGGTGGGTGGCCGCGCTGGCCAACCGCTTCAACAGCTACAACAACGTCGACATGGCCCTCGCGGCCGACTGGATGATCTTCGAGGCGCGTCCCGACGTGCTGCTGGGCGCCTGGGGCCACGGCAAGGCCGACTGCGACCCGCGCGACCGGGCGCTGGTCTCGGCCGCGCGGGCGGCGGGCATCGTCCCGGTCTTCGCGGCCGGCAACGACGGCCCCGATCCCGCCAGCGGGCAGGCGCCCGCCGCGCTCGGCGGCTTCACGCCCGGAGCGGGAGGCCCGCTTGCGATCGCCGCCGTGGACGAGCGCCTGGCGGTCATCGCCCCCTCGTCGCGCGGCCCCTCCCCGTGCGGCGGCCGCTCGGGGGTCTTCCCCGACCTCGCCGGTCCCGGCTGGCAGGTGCCCGTCCCCGGGGCCCCGCACCCGACCTCGCTGACGCTCGAGTCGGGGACCTCCTTCGCGGTCGGCTGGGTCGGAGGGGTCGCGGCGCTCGTGCTCCAGGTCCGGCCGGAGCTCCCCGTGCCCGAGGTCGAGGCGATCCTGCGACGCTCGGCGCGCGACCTGCCGCCCGCGGGCCCGGACGACGCGAGCGGCTACGGCCTGGTCGATCCGGCCGCGGCCGTCGCGGCCGCCCGCGCCTGGACCGCCCCCGCACCGCCGCGCTGACAAAAAAAAAGGGGCGGTCCCGAAGGACCGCCCCCGTCAGCATGAGCGCGCGAGGTTAGATCAGAACCGGTTCAGGTTGTTGGTGATGCCGGACGACGCGAACGCCATGTTCAGGTTGGCGCTGACCGAGCCGTAGGTGATCGTCACGTTGGCCTTCGTGCCGTTCTCGGCCACGAAGTTGCTCAGCCAAGCGAGCTCGTGACGGGCGTTCGGAGTCATCGGCAGGACGGTCTGGTTACGGCCCGTGATGAAGGCGGTGAACTGGCCGTAGATCGGGGCCGCCACGCCGTTCAGGGACACCGAGGTGGTCTCGGCGTTGATCGGGAGCACGTAAGCCGTGCCGCCACGCCAGGTGGTCGTGGCCAGGTTGGCAAACTCAGCAGCCTTGTCCTGGATGTTCGACCACTTGTCACCACACTCGCCGTACCGGGTCCCGTAGGAAACCAGGAGGGAGAGGGAGCGGGCGCCGGAGCAATCCGGGAAGAACTCGTAGTCGAAGATGTCATCGATGTTGTCGTTCGCGGGGTTCCACGAACGCGTGATCTCGCAACCCTCGTAACGCCAGTCGCAGTAGGTCTGGTCGAGGAAGATCACGGACGCAGTCGGATCGAAGTTGTTGAAGGTGTACAGCTTCTGGTCACCATACTGGTTCTGGTAGACCATGTTGAAGATCTCGTCCGAGCCGTCGTCCCAAATCGTCCCGACCTGGGAGATCTGGATCCAGGCCTTGTGGCCAGTGCGAATGATGCCGCTGTAGCTTCCCCGGTCATCCGTGATGATCGGGTAGTCAGTGACGGCGCAGCCCGCCGCGAAGAACGCGAGGACAAGCGCGCCAAGGATCAGCTTCTTCATGGTCTCGCTCCTTTTTTCCTGCTCAAGGTCCGTCTATCACAGCCGGTCGAGCGCGTTCTGGACGGTCGTCACGTTGACCTTGAAGTTCGCATTCAGCGAGCCGTAGGTCATGTTGACGTCCAGGAAGTGCCCGTCGCGCTGGATGACCCGGTCGATCGCGTTGAGCTGGTAGCGAGCATTCGGGGTCACCGGGAAGGCAACCTGGAGCTTGTCGTTCATGTACATGTTGAACCGGCCGTAGACCGGCATGTCGGCGCCGTTGACCGTGAAGGTCGCGACGGTGCTGTCAACCGGAATGTGGTAAACGCTCTGGCCGCGGAAGTTGACCTTCTCGAGCAGGCTGAACTCGTAGGCGGCGCCCTGGCGGTCGGCCCAGACGCTGCTGCCGCACTCACCGTAACGGCTGGTGTAGGACACCAGCAGCGACAGCGAACGGGCGCCGTTGCAGTTCAGGTCGAGGACGTAGTCAAACACGTCGTCGACGTTGTTGTAGCCGGCACCCTGGTCGCCGTGCGGGTAAGCATTCGGCAGGTCCGGGTTCCAGGAGGTCGCGATCGCGCAGAAGCTGCTGTCGAACGTCGGATCGCAGTAGGTCTGGTCGAGGAAGTTGATGAGCCCCGACGGATCGTAGTTGTTGTAGGTCTTCAGCCACTGGTCGCCCTTCCAGTCCTGCGAAACGAGGGTGAACAGCTCGTCCGAGCCGTCGTCCCAAATCGTCGCCACCTGGGAGGTCACGATGTAGGCCAGGTCGTACTGACCGGTCATCACACCGTTGGCATCCGCGCCGCGGGTGTCAAAGATCACCGGGTAGTCCGTGATCGCGCAGCCCAGCGAGAAAGCCGCGAGCAGGGCGATCAAGAGAAGCTTCTTCATGGAATGACTCCTTTTCCCTTGGATACCTGACTTGGTTTCCGTCTCTCTACCAGTTCAACGTGCGCGCTCAGACCGACTAACCGACCCCCTTTCTCCAGTATCGTCTGCAACTGGACCGTTGGCTCGAACCTCCGAGCCGAGCGGAATCTACGCCGACCCGGGAGCGGGGCAAGCAGGTTTTTTTCCGCTCGGGACGCGGGATCCCGCCGAACTGAGGCAACCCCTTACGAATCAAGCGATAACTGTAATTTAGTCCGTCGGCCGGACCCCCTCAGGGGGGTCCGCCGGGACCGCCGACCCCCGGCCGGAAGAAAAAAGGGCGGCTCCCGGTGGGAGCCGCCCCGGTCGATCGGCGCGTCAGGACTGGGGTCAGAAGCGATTCAGGTTGTGGTTGATCCCGGCGGCGGAGAACGCCATGTTCAGGTTGGCGCTAACCGAGCCGTAAGTCAGCGTCACGTTGGCCTGGTTCCCGTTCTGCGCCACGTAGTTCGCCAGCCAGGCCAGCTCGTGACGGAGGTTCGGGGTGGCCGGCACGACCAGGTCCATGCCCCCGGTGACGAAGGTGGTGAACTGGCCGTAGAGCGGCGCGCTCACCCCGTTCAGGCTCACCGAAGTGGTGTCGGCGTTGATCGGCAGGACGTAGGCCGTCTCGCCGCGCCAGGTCGTGGTCGCGAGGTTCGCGAACTCGCCCATCAGGCCCTGCTTGTCGGCCATGAGCATCTTGTCGCCGCACTCGGCGAGGCGGCTGCTCTGGCTGATCAGGAGCGACAGCGAGCGCGCCCCGGAGCAGTCCGGGAAGAACTCGTAGTCGAAGGGCTCGTCGATGTTGGAATTGGCCGGGTTCCACGCCCGCGCGATCTCGCAGCCGTCGTAACGCCAGTCGCAGTACGTCTGGTCCATGAACAGGACCGACGCCGTCGGATCGAAGTTGTTGAAGGTGTAGAGCTTCTGATCCCCGTACTGGTTCTGGTAGACCATGGAGAACAGCTCATCCGAGCCGTCGTCCCAGATCGTGGCGATCTGCGACGTGCCCATGACGTAGGCCTTGTGGCCGGTCCGGATGATGCCGCTGTAGCTGCCCCGGTCATCGGTGATGACGGGGTAGTCGGTCACCGCGCAGCCGGCGGCTGCGAGGGCAAGCACGAGGGCGCCGAGCAGGAGCTTCTTCATGTCGTCTCCTCTCCCGCTCAGAGCCGGTCGAGCGCGTTCTGGACGGTGCTGACGTAGACCTTGAAGTTCGCGTTGAGCGAACCATAGGTCATGTCGACGTCCAGGAAGTGGCCGTCCTGCTGCACCGCGCGGTCCAGCGCATTCAGCTGGTACCGGGCGTTGGAGCTCACCGGGATCACGGTCCGCATGTTGTCGTCGACGTAGAGGTTGAACCGGCCGTAGACCGGCATGTCCTTGCCGTTGACGGAGAATGCCGCGATCGTGCTGTCCACGGGGATGTGGTAAACGCTCTGGCCGCGGAACGTGGTCCGCTCCAGGATGCTGAACTCGTACGCAGCGCCCTGCTTGTCGGCCCAGACGCCGCTGCCGCACTCGCCGATCCGGCTCGTGTAGGACACGAGCAGGGACAGCGAACGGGCACCGTTGCAGTTGAAATCCGCGACGTAGTCGAACGGGTCGTCGACGTTGTTGTACCCGGCGCCCTGATCGCCGTGGACGTAGGCGTTCGGGAGGTCGGGGTTCCAGGCCGTGGCGATCGCGCAGAAGCTGCTGTCGAAGGTCGGATCGCAGTAGGTCTGGTCGAGGAACGTCACGAGCCCGCTCGGGTCGTAGTTGTTGTACGTCTTGAGCCACTGGTCACCCTTCCAGTCCTGCGACACGAGGGTGAACAGTTCGTCGGTACCGTCGTCCCAGATCGTGGCGACCTGGCTGCTGGGGACGATGTAGGCCAGGTCGTACTGGCCGGTCATCACCCCGTCGCTGTCGGCGCCCGCGCTGTCCGTGATCACCGGGTAATCGGTGATCGCGCAGCCGAGCGAAAACGCCGCCAACAGCGCAATGAAGAGAAGCTTCTTCATGAACTCGACTCCTTTTCCCTTGGATTCCTGACCTGGACTCCTCTACCAGTTCTCTCCTCGTTCGTGACACGCGCCCCGATCGACGACCGACCCCCTTTCCGGACTCGGCAGAAGAACATGGAGGGGGCCTCGCGGCCCCCCCTTGGTCCGGTCGGAAAAGTACGCCGGCGGGAGAGCCCGGCAAGGAAAACTCCTTCTGCCAAGCCGAAATCCGGAGACAAGCGGGGTTGACTAAGGTCGAATCCGGGATTGGTAAGGCGAGGCGCCCGCGAGGGGTCCGGGCCCGGGGAAGAGCTACTTCAGGTTGGTGATGAGGACCGTGCCGTCGGCCTGCCGGAGCAGGCGGACCGGGTCGGGGCCCCGGGGCCGGCCGGATCGCGCCTTGATCCCCGCCCGGGCCAGGACCTTCCGGACGTAGGCCCGGGTTTCCGGGTAGGGCGGCACCCCGAGGTGACGGTCGACCGCCCCTTCACCCGCGTTGTAGGCGGCCAGCGCGAGGGTCAGGTCTCCCTGGTAGCGGTCGATCAACCAGGCCAGGTAGCGGGCGGCCCCGTCGAGGTTGTCCTCCGGGTCGTGGACGTCCGAGACGTCGAAGCGGCGCGCCGTCGCCGGCATGAGCTGGCCGAGCCCCCGCGCTCCCTTGGGAGAGACCGCCTCCGCGTTGCGCCCCGACTCGACCTCGACCAGCGCCTCGAGCAGCAGCGGGTCGAGCTGGTGGCGCTCCGCGGTCCGCTCGATCAGCAGCTGGTACGGCTTGCCGATCGCCGCGGCGCGCGTCGCGCCGGGCGCCGACTGGACGGGCGGGAACCAGGACAGCGTGCCGCACAACGCGGCGAACGCGACCGAAGCGCGCCGGACGGCGCGGAGCCCGATGGAGTCCCGGAATCGCATATCCCGGGATCGAATGTAGGTTCCGGGGCGGCCTGGCGTCCGGTCCGGCCGCGCCGCCCTTCCGTCAGCGGGAGCGCGCCTGCCGCACCGCCTCCACCGCGCGCGCGAGGACCTCGGGGATCGCCTCGGGGTTGCGGCCGCCGGCCTCGGCCAGGTCCGGCCGCCCGCCGCCTCCGGCCCCGCCGGCGATCGCCGCCAGCACCTTCACGACCGCCCGCGCGTCGACTGCGTCCCCGACCTCGCGCCCGGTCCCGACCAGCAGCTCCACCTTCCCCTCGTAGACGGCCGCGAGGATCAATACCGATCCGGGGTTCTGCTGCCGCAGCGTGTCGGCCAGGTCGCGCCGGGCCCCCTTTGCCAGGCCGTCGATCCGGCG
>CAYZDB010000173.1:0-6398 GCA_964476985.1 uncultured Acidobacteriota bacterium
CCACCCGTCGCGGCCCGGCGGCGGGGCCAGCGCCAGCACCTGTCCGCCGAAGTTCAACAGCGCGCTCGTGACGCCGGCCGAGCGCAGCACCGCGGCGGCCTCGTCGAGCGCGATCCCCTTGCCGATCGCGCCCAGGTCGAACGCCGAGCGGGCGCGGCCGCAGGACACGGCGGGCGGGTCGAGCGTGACCTCGAAGCGCTCCCAGCCGGTGCGAGCCAGCGCCCCGCGGAGTTCGTCCGGGCCTGGTTCGCGCCCGCCGGTCTTCACGCCCCACGCGGCGAGCAGCGGCTCCACCGAGGGATCGAACGCGCCCCCGGTCTGCGCCGCGAAGCGCCGCGCGACGGCCAGCACCCGGGCCAGCTCCGGTGAGACGGCGAGGGCGGCGGCGCCGCGCCCGGCGGCCTCGCAGTTTGCGTTGAGCCCGGCCAGCTCCCCGTCGGGGCGCCAGGTCGTCATGACCTGCTCGAGCTCCGCGATCCGGTCCAGTGCGCGGTCGAGCGCCGGCCCGACGCGCTCCTCGGGGCCGAAGGCCCGGACCTCGCAGGGAGCCCCCATGAGCCAGCGGGCGCGCACCACGGGGGTGAGGTCGCCCGGGGTGGTGGACGCTTGCAGGGGCGCGGGGGACGGCAGGACCGTCAGGGCGCAGAGCAGCGCCAGCCGCGCGATCGATCGTTCCCGGGGGGCCGTGCCCATCGCCTTCGCTCCCTCGTCTCGCCGTTCTTCCTGCGACACAGTCGCATGAGAGTCGCGCGGCTCGTGGGGCCGGTCCCGGTCGGGCCTGGCCATGGCAGCCTCGGGAGATCTGCCGGGAAGGGCGCGGCGGGGCGGCCGCGCCCGATCGACTGCTCTGCCCTTCGCTCTCTAGTTGCGAATGGTTCGCATTAACTAAACAGACTTTACCCGCCCGATGAGGCCCTGTCAAGCCGGCGCCGGACGGGGGACGCGCACTGTTTACACCGCTGTTTCTTGCGCCCTCCTCGCCCGACGCGGTACATCCCCTCGTACCGAAGTGCCCGACAGCCGGCGCCCGCGGGTGTGGCGGGCCCACGCACCAAGACGAGGACTCTCCATGACGGCCCGCTCCGGCATCGCCGCCCTTGCGCTCTGCGCCGGGTCATTGAGTGCGTTCGCCCAGACCGACCTCTGCACCGGGGTCGCCCCGGTCGATACCGCGACGCTTCGCTCGGTCGCGGTCGTGACGGGGATGGTCAACCGTCCGCTGCTGTTGATCACGCCGCCGGCCGACAACACCCGCCAGTTCATCGTCGAACAGGACGGCTACATCCGGCTGCACAAGCGTGGAACGGCCCCCTCGAGCTGGACGACCTTCCTCGACCTGCACCTCAAGGTCAGCACGCGGGGCAACGAGATGGGCCTCCTGGGCCTGGCCTTCGCGCCGGACTACGCCACGACCGGCTACTTCTTCGTCAACTACACCGAGGTCGACACGAGCAACAACGCGTGGACCGTCGTGGCCCGCTACCGCGTCAGCGCCAACCCCGACGTCGCCGACTCCGCGAGCGAGCTGCGGATCATCCGGTTCTCGCAGCCGGCGGACAACCACAACGGCGGCTACCTCACCTTCGGCAGCGACGGCTTCCTCTACGTCTTCACCGGCGACGGCGGGGGCGGAGGCGACAGCACGGGCGGCACCTGCGGCAACGGCCAGAACCGGAACGTGCTGCTGGGCAAGGTCCTGCGCCTCGACGTCCGGAACGTCGACCCCGCCTCGCGCGCGCCGGACTGCGCGGCGACGGGGGCCAACTACCGGATCCCGTCGACGAACCCCCTGGTCGGCCAGTCGACGGTCTGCGAGGAGATCTGGGCCTGGGGCCTGCGCAACCCGTGGCGCGGCAGCATCGACAGCGCGAACGGCGACTGGTACATCGCGGACGTCGGGCAGAACTGCTGGGAGGAGGTCAACTGGGTGCCGGCCGCGTCGGCCGGCGGGCGCAACTACGGCTGGCGCCAGATGGAGGCGACGAAGTGCTACAACCCCTCCAACCCGAGCTGCACGCCGCCGGTCGACAACACCGCCTGCTCGCCCAAGTGCAACGACGCCTCGCTGACCCGGCCGGTCGTCGAGTACGGGCACAGCGCGGGGGCCTGCTCGGTGACGGGAGGCTTCGTCTACCGCGGCTGCCGGATGCCGAGCCTGCGGGGGACCTACTTCTACGGCGACTACTGCGCGGGATTCGTCCGCTCGTTCCGGATCAGCGGCGGCTCGGTGACCGACCAGCAGGACCGGACCGCGCAGCTCGACCCGCAGGGGCTGCTCGTCAGCAGCCTGTCGAGCTTCGGCCGGGACGCCCAGGGCGAGGTCTACATCATCGACCAGGGGGACGGCGCCCGCGTGATCGTGCCGCCCTTCACCGCGATGGAGATCTCCGGCAAGGGGGCGGCCGAGATGTTCCTGCTGAAGCCGACCGAGTGGACCTGGGAGAACCTGTTCTCCAGCGCCCAGGTCCCGGTGGCCGAGTACCGGGTCTACCGCAACGGCCAGGCCACCGGGCAGTACACCTGCATCTTCAAGTCCGCGAGCCCGCGCTGGACCGGCGGCGACACCGCCAAGCCCGCGGCCGGCGCCGCGCTGTTCTACCTGGTGATCGGCCGCAACGGCGCGGGCGAACTGACCGCGACGGGCGGCCCGCAGCGGCTGCTCTCCCCGGCCACCTGCCCCTGATCCAGCGCCGCCGGGACTGGCCCGATCCCGGCGGCACCGCGCGCGGAGGGAGTCTATATTCCGCTCCCGGGGGCCCCGGAAGCCCCGCGGAGCGCCCGTGAAGCCCGTCAACGCGGATCTTCTGCGACCCTGGACCCGGTTCCTGAAGCTCTCGGTCGTCGGCCGCACGGTCGAGGTGCCCGACAACAACACCCTGCTGCGCGGCCTGCAGTCGGTCGCCCCCGACGGGATCTCGCGCGGCCGCTTCTGCTGGAACAACGAGTGCGGCAACTGCCGCGTCTACTACCGCCTGCCCGGCGACACGACCGACCGCAAGGGACGCGGCTGCTGCCTCGTCGTGAAGGACGAGATGACCCTGACCTCGCTGTCGACGGAGCTGAAGTTCGCGCTGCGCGAGGTGCTGAAGCGCGAGCCCGACGCGCCGATTCCGGAGGCGCCCGCCCCGGAGCCGGACGAGGACCCGATCCCCGTCCCGACCTTCCGCACGGGGAACCGGGAACAGCTGCCGTAGCTCGGAACCCGGGGAAAACGGGGACAGCGGACGCCGGAACCGGGACAGCAGCCGGGGAGGGGCCGCCGTCCCCGGTTCCCGCGCTACCCGCCGTACGACCAGCTCGTCTCGCGCAGCGTCAGCGGGGCCGTCGCGTCGCCCGTCGCGTGCGCGCCCGTCACCGCCGCCACCGCGATCGCGTGGTCGCCACGGTCGACCCACTCGCGCACCTCGAAGTGGAAGTACCAGGGGAGCGCGCCCAGGACCGGCTGCCCCTCCTCCAGCCGGTAGGGCTGCCCGTTGATCGTGCCGGCCTCGTGCTTGGTCGGGCCGAAGAAGGACTTCGCGACCGCCGCCTGGCCCTCGCCCAGGATGTGCACGACCCCCCGGCCGCTCCGGCGCAGGAGCGCGCAGAGCGCGCCGTCCTTGCGCAGCGCCATCATCACCAGCGGCGGCTCGAACGAGCACTGCGAGAGCCACGACACGCCGGCGGCGGCAACGGCGTCGCCGTGCGCGGCGGTCGTGATGTAGAGCCCGTAGGTGATGTTGCGGAGCACGTCCTTCCTCTGCCTGGGGTCCATGCGCACTCCCCTTCCCGTGCGTTCAGTTGAGCGTGTGCGGCATCTCGAGCGCGAACGGCGCGATCTCGGCCAGGAAGCGCCGCCCGTCGTCGCGCCACATCTCGTAGGTGCCCCGCATCGAGCCGCGCGGGGTCGGCAGCGGACAGCCGCTGGTGTACTCGAAGGACTCGCCCGGCTCGAGGCGCGGCTGCTCGCCGACCACGCCGGGGCCGTGGACCTGCTCGATCTCGCCCCGCGCGTCGGTGATGATCCAGTGCCGGTTGACGAGACGCGCCGCCTCCCGGCCGTCGTTGCTGACCTTGACCTTGTAGGCGAAGAAGTAGAGGTCCTCGGGCGGCGCCGAGCGCTCGGGCACGTACCGGCTCGTCACTTCGACCTTGATCCCGTCGGTGGTGGCGATGGAGCGGCCCATCGGTCCTCCGCGGCCGCCGTCCCGACCCCTGGGGCGGGCGTCCTGCGGCGCGCCGGTTATGCTACAGGCCGCGTTGAGCGCGGCCAACCGCCGCCCCGCTTCGCCGACGAGGCCGATGCCCAGGACTGCGTGCCGTCTCCCCTCCGCTCGCCGGCACGCCGGCGCGCTCGCGCTGGCCTGTGCGCTGGCCGCCTCCTGCGCGTCGAAGCCGGAGCCGCCGCCCCCGCCCCCCGAGCCCCCGCCGGCCGCCGCGTCGCACGGCGAGCGGGGCGCCTCGCCGATCGTCACCCGGGTCTCGTACGTCGCGAACCTGTTCCACTGGGTCGACAACCTCGCCGAGACGGCCAACGGCCGGACCCAGCCCGCGTACTACCGGGCCTGGTTCGGTCGCTTCGGGCCGCTCGACCCGGAGGACCGCGAGCTGCTGGCCGCCTTCCGGAAGGTCCGGATGCGGGAGTTCAAGCCGCGCCCCGCGACGGCCGACACCGCCGGCAGCGGCTGCCTGCCGTCCGAACCGGACGTCCCCTCGCGCCGGCAGCTGCTGAACGCCGCCGCGATGCTGGCCTCGAGCGTTCCGGACCTCGAGCAGCGCGCGCGCCTGTTCCTGCTGCCGGAGGAAGTCGATGCCGTCGCCGCGGCGCTGAACCGCTTCTCCGGCCGCTTCGATTTCCTGTGGGCCGAGTTCGACTGGCTGCTCGCCTTCCAGCGGGACTTCGACCGGTTCCTGGCCGAGCCGGTGACGCGCCAGTGGATCGCGGCGATGGCGCGCTTCACCGGCGCCGAGGAGTATTCGACCGCGTCGACGCTCTTCAGCTTCGTCGCCGTCCCCAGCGAGGAGTACGGCACGCACGCCGAGGCGAGCGAGCGGGCGCTGCTGCTCGAGGTGCGGCCCGGCGACTCGATCGCGGCGCAGGTGCCGGTGATCTTCCACGAACTGGTGCACGACTTCCAACGTCGGGCTCCCCCGGTCGAGCGCGCCGAGCTGGCGGCGAAGTACGTCCGGGAGGGGTACCGCGGCGCGATGGCCTTCGCGCTGCTGCGCGAGGCCCTGCCGACCGCGCTGGGACAGGGGCTGGCGCAGCTGCGCCTGGCCCCCGACTCCTACGACCCGTCGCTGCCCTGGTACCACGTCGAGTCGATCGACCACTACGCGCACGCGCTGCTGCCGGTGGTCTCGCGCGCCTTCGACGCCGGGCAGCGCTTTGCGGAGGTTTCGCCGGCGCCGGTGATCGCCGCGCTGGACGACGTGACACTGGCCGAGGCGCCGGCGCTGCTCTTCCTGGGGGAGGCCGCGTTCACGGCGACGGAGGACCGGCTCCCGATGCTCGATCCGCTGCTCGCCGCCGTCGGGGGCCGCCGGCAGTGGCGCGTCGCGGCCGATGCGGCGGAGGGGCGCGAGTTCCTCGCGAAGTACGACTGCCTGCCGCTGGCGATCCTCTCGATCGCCGGCGACCCGCCGCTCCCCGGGCTCGAGCTCGCCACCTCGTCCCCGCCTCCGCTGACGACGGGCGCGGTCGGCGGACTGGTGCCCCTGCTGCGCCAGAGCGGGGCGCCGGCGGTCTGGCTCTACGCCCGCACCGAGGACGACGTGCCGCGGGTGGTGCAGGCCGCGCGCGAGCTGCCGCGCTGGCCCGAGCGGATGGTGCCGGTCAGGCCGGAGTGACCGCCGGGCCGTCCGCGTCGCGCAGCACGAGGCGCGCGCCGGAGGCCAGCTCCGCGACCGGGATCACGGCCAGCAGCTCGATCGTTCCGTCCGGGGCGGGCGCCGCCCGGACGACCTTTCCGCCGTCGCGGACCCCCGCCGCCCCGAGCGCGCGCAGCGGGGTGCCGGGCGCGGGGGCGTCGCTCGCGACGGCACGCGCGCGGCAGAGCCGGCGCTTGATCTCGCCCAGGTGCTGGGTCCGGGCCACGACCTCCTGGCCCGGGTAGCACCCCTTGGTGAACGACAGGCCGGAGAGCCGCTCGAGGTCGAGGTTCTGCGGCAGGAAGGCGTCGACCGTCTCCGGCTCGACCTCGGGCAGGCCGGCGCGGATCTCGTGCAGCGTCCAGAGCGGGTCGTCGCCCGGCGCGAACCCCTCCGCGAACAGCGCCTCCCGCAGCCGCCCCAGGTCGGCCGGCGGGGCGAGGATCTCGAAGCGGGGCGCCTCCCCGGGCACGCGCACGATCGTGAACGGGCCGGCCGCCGCGGCCTCGGCCGCCGCCGCCGGCGCGGCGCCCGCGTGCCGCGCCAGG
>CAYZDB010000174.1:0-6391 GCA_964476985.1 uncultured Acidobacteriota bacterium
GACGAGTCGGACAACGCCGCGCTCTCCGCGCCCGTACGCTGAGGGCGCGTCCGGCACCGCCTTTCGCGCCCTACAGCACCGGGTACGCGACGACCGCGGCGGCGTTCCCCGCCTTGTCCGTGAGGACCAGCGGCTGCGCGCCGGAGGCCGCCTTGGTCGGCACCTTGAAGGTCGCCGTGCTGACCCCCGTCGCGGCGTCCATCGACCAGCGGGTCAGCGCGCAGCTCTTGCCACCCAGCGTGATCTTCCCCTTCAGCTTGCCGAAGTAGAGCCCCTGCAGCGTCACCGAGGCCCCCTTCCCTGCGCTCGCCGGCGCCGCCGACAACACCTGCGGGCGCATTACCTCGAAGGCCTGGGACAGCGTGATCGACGCGCCGCTCGGCGGCTTGAGCGTCACGTTGTAGCGGGCGGCGCGCAGCGCCTTGTTCAACGTGCACACCACGCTGGTGGCCGACCACGACGACACCGTGCAGGCCGCCGTCCCGATCTTCACCGTCCCGCGCTTCGTGCCGAAGCCGGTCCCGGTGATGACCATCCGCGTGCCGACGCTCCCCTGCGGCGGGTTGACCGGCAGGACGTCGCAGGCGTCGCCAGTTCCGTCTCCGTCGTAGTCTGCCTGGGAGGGGTTCGCGGCCGCGGGACAGTTGTCGCAGGTGTCGCCGACCGCGTCTGCGTCACCGTCCGTCTGGGTCGGGTTGGCGGCCGCGGGGCAGTTGTCGCAGGCATCGCCAACCCCGTCGGCGTCCCCGTCCTGCTGGCCCGGGTTGGCGACCGCAGCGCAGTTGTCGCAGGCGTCGCCGATCGAGTCGGCGTCCGCGTCCTCCTGGCCGGGGTTGGCGACCGCAGCGCAGCTGTCGCAGTCGTTGCCGAGGCCATCCCCGTCCGTGTCCTCCTGGCCGGGATTGGACTCGGTCGGGCAGTTGTCGCAGGCGTCGCCGCGCTGGTCCCCCTCGGCGTCGGCCTGGTCGGCATTCGCGATCGCGGGGCAGTTGTCGCGGAGGTTGAGGACGCCGTCGCCGTCGCCGTCCTCGTTGTCGAAGTCGACGATGAAGATCCCCTCCGCTGCATCGGCGACGGCGACCTGCCGCCCCGACACCACGACTCCCTCGGCGGAACCCGCGGTGTCGTAGGAGCCCACTTCCACCGGCTCCGCGGGGTCCAAGAGGTCGAGAATCCGGAGCCCCGAAGAGGTCAGCGCGACGTAGGCCAGGCTGCTTGACACGAAGATGCGGAGTCCGCCCGACGGGAGGGCCACGGTCGTCAGCTCGACCGGCGACGCCGGGATGGCGACGTCGAAGACGTACAGCTTGCTCCGGCTGGAAACTGCGTAGGCAGTCGATCCCGAGACGGCGACGTCGATCAGTGGATCGCTCGTCGTCACGGCGCCGATCTGGACCGGGGCGGCAGGGTTGGACAGGTCGACCACGCGCAGGCTCTTCTTCTCGTCCGCCACGAAGGCCAGGTGGCCGGAGACGTCGAGCCCGCGCGCCGAGCCGAGTGCGTCGAGCACGCCGATCCGGGCCGGGTGGCGCGGGTCGGTCAGGTCGAACACCTCGAGGGTCTCCGTGGCCGCGGCGACCGCGAGGGTCCCCTGGAGGACCACCTCGCGGATCCACTGCCTGGTCGACGTGCGGGCGGATCCCAGCAGGACCGGGCTCGCGGGGTTCGAGGCGTCGTAGAGCAGGAGCCAGGAGCCGTCTGCCACCGCGACGTAGCCGGGCCCGGCGGCGACATCGAGCACGCTGGTCAGGGCCGGGACCGTCGCGAGCAGCGTCGGCGCGGCCGGATCGGCAAGGTCCAGGACCCGAAGGCCGGCATCGGTCTCGGCGAGGAAGGCCCGGCCCTGCTGGCGCGCGATGCTGTACGACTCGCCCTTCGTGTAGAGGTACGTGAGGCGGACCGGGTGCGCGGGATCGGCGACGTCCACGATTCCCGCTCCGCTCCAGTTGGAGGCCGTGAGCACGAGGTGACCCGACACGGCGAGGCTCGCCAGGGTGTTGTACCCGACGTCGACCGAGCCCGTGACGACCGGGGCCACCGGGTCGACGAGGTCGACGACGTGGAGGTCGCAGTGGTTGTCGCCGGCGTAGGCGTAGCGCCCGGACGTGGTGACGCCCTGGGGATCCCGCGGCAGCGCCGCGAAGCCGAGAACCGGTGGCGCCGTGGCGTTGGACAGGTCGAGGACGCGCAGCCCGGGCGACGGGCTCTCGACCGCCAGGACCGCGAGCGACCCGGTGATCGCGACGCCGGTGATCGACTCGTCGTCGTGATCGATCGCGTTCACCTCGTGCATCGACGCCGGGTTCGAGACGTCGACGATCTTCAGGCCCGAGACGCCGTCGGCGACGTAGGCCAGGCCGCCGGAGACCGCCACGCCGTACCCGTATCCGGGCAGCAGGCTCAGGCTGCCGCGGAGGACGGGGGTCGCCGGGTTCGCGATGTCGACGACGAAGATCCCCCATCCCGCGACGCAGTAGGCGTGGGTTCCGGCGATGGCGATCGAGGCCGCCACGTCGGGGATCGATCCGAGCGCGACCGGGTGCGCCGGGTCGAGCACGTCGACGGCGTAGAAGCCGAAGGGGCCGGAGACGTACGCGTACGTGCCCGAGACCGCGATGGCGTTGATCTGCGACGGGAGCGCGAGCGCGCCCAGAGTGACCGGCGCCGCCGGATCGGTGACGTCCGCGAGCTTCAGGTGCCGACCTGCGGCGTAGTACGCCGTGTTCCCCTCGATCGCCACGGCGAAGCTCGGGCCGCGTCCCTCCGGCGGGATCCACTTCCCGAGCAGCGTCGTGTGGGACGCGGAGTCCGCGAGGTCGGGCAGCACGCCGATCGCGAGGCAGACGAACGACACGAGCAGGACGCTCAGACCTCTCCGCAGAGCCGCGCGCTTCGACATGACCGACCCCCTCTCCTGGCCGGCGAGACGGGGTGCGCGGCGCCTTCTCGCAAAGGCCCGCGGCGCGCTCCGCTCTCCAGCACCTCGAACGGAACCGTGTTGGGACTGCGTGACAAAGAGAGAGTACGCGTAACGGTCCGGCTTCCGCGGAACGAGAATTCAGTCAGCCCCGCGTGTAAGGAACGCTGCCGCGCGCGTGCTATCGTGCCGCGGAGCCACGCGCGAGGAGGAGACGCATGCGCGAGATCAGGATCGAGCGCGCCGCGTCCGCGAGCCGGATCGCGGAGGTCGGCTGCACGAGCTGGCCGATCTGGACCAAGGAGATCTCGGTCTTCCCGTGGACCTACGACGAAGCCGAGACCTGCCTGTTCCTCGAGGGGGACGTGATCGTCACCCCCGACGGAGGAACGCCGGTCCGCGTGGGCAAAGGGGACCTGGTCACCTTCCCGGCCGGGATGTCGTGCACCTGGGACGTGAAGGCGCCGGTCCGCAAGCACTACCGGTTCGGTTAGCCGCCGTTGAGCGGGCTCGTTCCACCGCCCGTGAGGCGCCCGGCCGCCGCCGGCATACTTGACTCGCTGGGTGTGTAATATCCCGCCATGTCCCGCTGCCCGAGCTGCTCGGCGGTCACCGCCCCCGACGCCCGCTTCTGCGGCCGCTGCGGGCTCTCGCTCGAGGACCCCTCGCAGGTCGAGACGGCCTACCGGGCCCCCGCCTCCTCCGCCCTGCCACGCTCCGGCGGCAGTCCCGGCCCGGCGGACGACCCGGGCTTCGCCCCGGGCCAGGTCCTGCTCGAGCGCTACCGGATCGTCGCCCCGCTCGGGCGCGGCGGGATGGGGGACGTCTACCGCGCCGACGACCTGAAGCTGGGCCAGCCGGTCGCGCTGAAGTTCCTGCCGCGCCGCTTCGGCGACGATCCGGCGCGGCTCGAGCGCTTCCACGCCGAGGTGCGCCACGCGCGGCAGGTCAGCCACCCGCACGTCTGCCGCGTGTACGACATCGGGGAGTTCGAGGGGCAGCTCTTCCTCTCGATGGAGTACGTCGATGGCGAGGACCTGGCGACCCTGCTCCGGCGGATCGGGCGGCTGCCGCAGGGCAAGGGGGTCGAGATCGCGCGCCAGGTCTGCGCCGGCCTCTCCGCCGCGCACGACCGCGGCGTGCTCCACCGCGACCTGAAGCCGTCCAACGTGATGATCGACGGCCACGGCCGGGCGCGGATCACCGACTTCGGCCTCGCGGTGCGCGAGGACGAAGCGGCCGGCGGCGAGAGCGCGGGGACGCCGGCCTACATGGCGCCCGAGCGGCTGGCCGGGCGTCCCGCCACGGTGCAGAGCGACATCTACGCGCTGGGGCTGGTGCTCTACGAGGTCTTCACCGGCCACCGCGCCTTCGAGGCCACCACGCTCGAGGGCTGGCGCAGCGCGCACGCGACCCTGCTCCCGACGCAGCCCAGCACGCACATCGCCGCGCTCGACCCGGCGGTCGAGCGGGTGATCCTGCGCTGCCTCGAGAAGGACGAGACGGCGCGGCCGAGAAGCGCCACGCAGGTCGCGTTGGCGCTGCCGGGCGGCGACCCGCTGGCCGCCGCGATCGCGGCCGGCGAAACGCCGTCGCCGGAGATGGTCGCCGCGGCCGGGGGCGAGGGGACGCTGCGGCACGGCGCGGCGTGGGGCCTGCTGGCCGCGACCGTGCTGGCCGTGCTGGCCTGTGCCTGGCTCGCCGGCCACGCGACGCTGCTGGGCATCGAGCGCACGCTCAAGCCGCCCGAGGCGATCCGCGAGCGGGCGCTCGAGATGGTCGGCAAGCTGGGCTACGGCGAGAACGCGGCCGACGTCGCGCTCTGGGTCCTCCCGGACAACCTGATGCTGATCAATTACGTCCGCGAGAACCCCTCGCCGGCGCGCGTGGAGCGGCTGCCGACGCTGCAGCCCAACCCGCTGCAGCACTTCTTCCGGATCAGCCCGCGGCTGCTGGTGCCGCAGCGCGAGGACGGGCGCGTCGACTGGCGCGACCCGCCCGAGTACTACTTCGGCGAGGTCAAGGCCAGCTTCGGACCGACCGGCCTGGTGCAGGCCTTCCGCGCCATCGCGCCCCCCGCGGCGGAACCGGGCGCGGCGGCGCCCGAGTCGGCGTGGGACACGCTGTTCGAGTACGCGGGGCTGCAGCGCGGGGATTTCCGGGAGGTACCGGCCGCGATCACGCCGTTCAACGGGGCCGACCGGACCTACTCCTGGGAGGGCTCGCCGGGCGGCGTGCGGCTGAGGATCGAGGCCGCCTCGCTGGGCGGGCGCGTGACGCAGTTCAACGTCACGGGGCCGCACGACTGGGACCACCGGCAGGTCGAGGACCTCGTCACCCCCTCGGCCCGGGTCGTCTTCGGGCTGATGGCCGCGCTGACGACGCTGGCGCTGGTCGGCGTGATGGTCTTCGCGCGCCGCAACCTGCGCCTGGGGCGCGGCGACACGCGCGGCGCGCTGCGGGTCGCGAGCTTCGTCGGGATCACCGCCGCGCTGTCCTGGCTCTTCGGCGCCGACCACGTGCTGGAGCCGGGGGCCGAGCAGCGGCTCTTCCTGACCGGCCTCGGGCAGGCTGCGGTCGCGGCGCTCGCGGTCTTCGCCGGCTACCTGGCGATCGAGCCGACGCTGCGCCGGCGCTGGCCGGGGCTGCTGGTCGCCTGGACGCGGCTGCTCGCGGGCGACTGGCGCGACCCCCTGGTCGGACGGAGCGTGCTGGCCGGTTTCCTCGGCGGATCGCTCGCGGCGCTGCTGCTGCTGGCGGCCTACGCGCTGCCCTCGATCCGGCCGGTCGACGGGCTGGTCCCGCTGCCGGACTCCGCCACGGTCACCTCGAGCGCGCGCTTCTACGTCGCGCGGCTGCTGGGCGAGGCGGTCTTCCCGACGCTGATCGGGCTGGGTGCGACGGTCGTCGTGGCGCTGGGGCTGACGCTCTTCAAGCGGCGCTGGGCCGCGGCGGCGGCGCTCTTCGTGATGGCCGCGCTCGGGAACTACTACGGGCTCAACCCGTGGATCGACGTGCCGCTGTCGCTGGCGATCGCGGCGATCGCGGTCTTCGTCTACGTGCGCTTCGGCCTGCTGGCCTTCGTCGCGATGCTGATGGCGCAGGCGGTGCTGGTCTTCATGCCGCTCGGGCTCGACCCGGGCCGCTGGTGGGCGCCGTACGGTTACGCCTCGATCCTCGCGGTGCTGGTGCCGGCCGCGATCGGTTTCCGGGTCGCGCTGGGGCGGCAGCCGGTGCTGGGTGGGATCGACGGGTAGACGGTCGCCGACCCCGTGCGCTCACGCTTCGGGCGCGCAGAGGTCCGTGACGACCAGCGCGGCGCCGAGCACGGCCACGATCGCCAGCAGCGCAAGTCCCATGGCCGAGGGCGCGTTCGCCGGTGCCAGCGCCCCGGTCAGCTGCTGGCCCGCCGGGAGCAGCGCGGACCCGAACCACGCCGCGACCGCTGTCCCGCATGCCAGCGCGGCGCGGCGC
>CAYZDB010000175.1:0-6369 GCA_964476985.1 uncultured Acidobacteriota bacterium
ACAGCTCGTGCGAGAGCTTCGCCAGGCGGAACTCGGGCTCGTTGTCGTCGAGCACGACGATGTGGCCCATCCCTGCCGCGGACGCGCCGCCGCCGGGCAGCCCGGCTTCGAGGACCGAGACCCGCACCCCCGCCCGCGCCAGCTCCCACGCGCACGCGGCGCCGACGATCCCCGCCCCGACGACGACGACGTCCGGGGAAGGGGAGCCGCTCACGGGTGGATCCCGTGGCGGAACGGGTCGGCGGGGTCGAGCCGCAGCGTCGCCTCGGCCGTCACGAATGCCGAGCCGCGGATCGTCGGGACGATCGCCCCGTCGACCAGCTCGACGCTCCCGGTGAAGACGCTGCCGACGACGCTCTCCTGCCGCCACTCCTGCCCCGGGGCCAGCTTGCCGTCGGCGACCAGGCAGGCCAGCTTCGCGCTGGTCCCCGTCCCGCAGGGCGAGCGGTCGTAGGCCAGCCCCGGGCAGAGCACGAAGTTCCGGCTGTCGGCCCGCTCCGACGGCCCGAACAGCTCGACGTGGTCGATCTCGGCGCCTTCTTCGCCCGTGATCCCCTCGCGCTCCAGCGCCTCGCGGATCCGCGTCGCGCAATCGGTCAGGCGCGCCACGTGGCCGAGCGCGAGCGGCTGCCCGTGGCTTTCGACCAGGAAGAACCAGTTGCCGCCCCAGGCGACGTCGCCGGTCATCCGCCCGTAGCCGGCCACGTCGACCGCGACCGCGCGCCGGAAGCGGTAGCTGGGCACGTTGCGGACCGAAACCGTCCCGTCGGCGTGCAGCTCCGCGGTCACGGTCCCGACCGGCGTCTCGATCGCGTGCCGGCCCGGCCCGATCCGTCCCAGGTGGGCCAGCGTCACGACCAACCCGATCGTCCCGTGCCCGCACATCCCGAGGTAGCCGACGTTGTTGAAGAAGACGACGCCGGCCGCCGCGGTGGGGTCGAGCGGCTCGCACAGCAGCGCGCCGACCAGCACCTCCGAGCCGCGCGGCTCGAGGACCGTCGCGGAGCGCAGCCAGTCGTGCTCGCGGCGCAGCAGCTCGCGCCGCTCGGCGAGCGGGACGCGCGGCAGCTCCGGCCCGCCGGCGACGACGACGCGCGTCGGCTCGCCGCCGGTGTGCGAGTCGATCACGCGGATCTCGCGGTGCGCGCCGGGCCCCGCGCCGCTCACGCGCCGGCCTCCGTCCCCGGCCCGGGGCCTCCGGGCTCCGCCCCGCCGAGCAGCCCCTTCGCCCGGGCCAGCTCCAGGTACATCGCCTCGGTCCGCCGCAGCTGCTCGTCGGCGCTGAAGTCCGCCGCGCGCGCGCGCGCCGCCGCCGCCATCGCCGCCAGCCGCTCGGGGTCGGCCAGCAGCTCGACCAGCGCCTCGCCCAGCAGCTCGGGGCGCCGCGGCGGCAGCAGGATCCCCGCGCCCGACTCGCCCAGCGCCTCGCGATTCCCGCCGACGTCGGTCACGACCTGCGGCAGGCCGGCCGCCATCGCCTCGAGCAGCACGTTGCTGAACCCCTCGCGGTGCGAGGCCATCACGTGCAGCGTCGCCAGGTGGTAGAGGTCGCGCACGTCGTCGCGCATCCCGGTCACGACCAGGTCCCCCGCGATCCCCAGCGCCGCGGCGCGCTCGCGCAGCGCCGGCGCCGCGGGGCCGTCGCCGACCCAGGCCAGTGCCGCGCGCGGCTGCGCCGCGCGCACCCGCGCGAACGCTTCCAGCAGGTCCTCCGGCCCCTTCTGCGCGTGGATCCGCGCGACCGTCATCAGCACCGGCGCGCGCCCCGCCAGCCCCAGCTCGTCGCGCAGCCGCGCCAGCAGCTCCGGCGGCGGCGGCTCGCGGAAGCGCTCGACGCGCACGCCGTTGTAGATCACGCGGCCGTTGTCGACGGCCGGCGCGAACACGCGCAGGTAGTCGTCGTGCACCGCCCGGCTGACGTGCACGGTGGCGTCGCGCTCGGTCACCCAGCGCCGCTCGGCACGGATCTGCGCCGGCGTGAAGGCCTCGCCGACGTTGTGGAAGTTGGCGATCCGCACGGGCACGCCCGCCATCCGCCCGGCGCGGGTGGCGTAGAGCGACGGCACCAGCGTGTGCCCGTGCACGATGTCGGGCCGGAACCCGCGCATCGAGCGCGCCAGCTTCCACGCCGACCAGAGCGTCGCGAGCTGGCCGTGGCCGCGCACGACCGTCACCGGCACGCCGCGCTGCTCGAGCAGCGTCGCCACCGTCCCGGCCCGGCGGATCGAGACCACGCGGACCTCGAACCGCTCGCGGTCGAGCCGCGGCAGCAGGTCGAGCAGGCGCATCTCGATCCCGCCGGTGTCGAGCCGGCTGACGACGCGCAGCACGCGCAGCCGCCGGGAGGCGGGCAGGGTCACGGCCGGTCCTGGGCAGTCACGGGAGACGATTCTAGCGGGTCTCCCCCCGGCCCCGGCGGACGCTATGATGCGGATCCGCGCGGCCGCCGCGGGAGGCCCCGATGACGCTGAGAAGGCCCGTTCCCCCCGGGCGCACGGAGCAGAGCCTCCGCCGCCACTACGAGACCGAGCGCCGGCTCGCCGACCGGCTGCGGGCCTCCACCCGCGAGGAGCGCACCCGGCTCTACGCCACGATGTACGACGAGCTGTTCCAGGCCGTCCCCGACCACCCGCGCCTCACCGCGACCGAGGACCCGGCGTCGCTGGACCGCAAGAACCGGGACAAGCTCTCGCTGGTCGAGCCCTGGCTGCGCCCGGAGAGCGTCTTCGTCGAGTTCGCCGCGGGCGACGGCTCGTTCGCGGCGCTCGTCGCCGCGCGCGTCGCGAAGGCGATCGCGATCGACATCTCCGACCAGCGGCCGCCCGGCGCGCCCCGCCCGCCGAACCTCGAGCTGGTGATCTACGACGGCTACGCCCTGGACCTGCCGCCCGGCGGCGCCGACCTCGTCTTCAGCGACCAGTTCCTCGAGCACCTCCACCCCGACGACGTCGACCACCACCTGCGGCTGGCGCTCGGCCTGCTCCGCCCCGGCGGCCGCTACGCCCTGCGGACGCCGCACCGTTTCTCGGGACCGCACGACATCTCGCGCTACTTCGACGACGAGCCGCGCGGCTTCCACCTGCACGAGTGGACCTACGGCGAGATGGCGGGGGCGCTGCGGGCCGCGGGGTACGGCGCGATCGAGGGGGGCCGGCGCGTCCGGGGGCGCTACCGGCCGGTCCCGCTGGGGCCGCTGGTCTTCGCCGAGCGGCTGTTCGGGCCGCTGCCGCACGGGCTGCGCCGCCGGCTGAGCAAGCCGTTCCTGGCCCGCAACCTGGTGCTGTTCACGGCGCGGTAGCGCGGCCGGCCCGACCGGTGCGGCCCGGCCGCGCTGCCGGTCAGAACTGCCAGACCATCCCCACCGTGACGGTCGTGTCCGGGAGCTGGTCGTCGTCGACCTCGGTCCGGTCGACCTCGCCGCGCAGCACGATGTCGTCCGGGTTGCCCGGGTCCCACTCCGCGCCGAGCCCGTACGAGAGGTCGGTTCCGGAGTCCTCGTCGGTGCTGACGTAGCCGTTCTCGGTGAAGGTCTCCTTGGTGGACCAGCCGTAGACGCCGACCTTCGCGAAGAGTGACCAGCGGTCGCCCAGCGGCAGCCGGCCCAGCGCGCTGGCGAACCAGCCGTCGGTCTCGACCTCCGCGCTGACGTCCCCGCCGGCCCAGGAATCGCCGCTGCCGTCGGACTGGGCGTCGAAGGAGGCGCTGCCGTCGTCGCGGTAGCCCCCCTCGAGGGCGAAGTAGCTCCCGAAGCTGTAGCCGCCGTAGACCTTCCAGACGAAGTCGCTGTCGTCGTCGTTCACGTCGCTCAGCGAGCCGTCGTCGTTGGCCGGCACGTGGTCGTCGTAGGTCCCGAAGCCGGCGGAACCGCCGACGTAGAACCCCGACCGCTGCGAGCGGTCCGACGACGGGACGGCGGCCGCCGCGCCGCGATCGTCCTTCTTCTCCTCTTCAGCCAGGACCGCCGGCGCGCCGGCGAACGCCACGGCCGCCAGCGCCGCCGCGAGGCCGCACGCGGCCCGGAGCCACCCCGAACGCCCCTCAGACGATGAACCGAGTCCCATCTCCGTCCCTCCTCGGGCGGGAGTTGAAACCCGTCGGGACGGGCGGGTCAAGGCGTTCCGGGCCACGACGAGCGGTTTTGACGAAGCCCCCTTGCCGGTCAGCAGCAGCGCGGCCCGCCCGCCGAGCGCGGCACGTCGCCCCAGGCCGGCGCGGCCGCGCCGCCGGTCCACGGCGCGGGCGGGTCGGGCTCCAGCGCCACCTGGCCCGAGAGGATCCGCCGCCACTGCCGCAGCGCCGAGACCACGACCGTCGCCACCAGCACCAGGAAGACCAGCGCCAGCGCGGCGTCGAGCCGCGCGTTGAAGACCTGGATCCCCCTGGTCGCGGCGTCGACCGGCAGCGCGCCGCTGGCCATCGCGCTGGCCTTGGCCAGGAAGCCGATCCGCGGGTCGGGGTGGAAGACGTACTCGAGGCCGGCGGTCATCGTCACCGCCAGCAGCCAGGCCAGCGGGATGCCGGTGACCCAGGCGTAGCGCTTCTTCCCGGTCCGCAGCAGGATCGTCGTCGCGATCGTCAGCGCGGTCGCGGCCAGCAGCTGGTTGGCGATCCCGAACAGCGGCCAGAGCGCGCGGATCCCGCCGTGCGGGTCGATCACCCCGGCGATCACGAAGTACCCCCAGGCCGCGACGAAGAGCGTGCTGGTCACGACGTTGGGACCCCAGCCGGTGCCGGCCATCTTCGGCGCCACGCGCTGCAGCGCGTCCTGCAGGATGTAGCGCCCGACGCGCGTCCCGGCGTCGAGCGTGGTCAGGATGAACAGCGCCTCGAACATGATCGCGAAGTGGTACCAGAGCGCGGCCAGCTCCTCGCCGCCCAGGAAGCGGTGGAAGATCTCGGCCATCCCGACCGCCAGGCACGGCGCGCCGCCGGTCCGGGCCTGCACCGTCTTCTCGCCGACCCGTTCGGCCAGCAGCTGCATCTGCTCGGCCGTCACCGGGAACCCCTGCTGCGTGATCCACTCCAGCGGCTTGGCGGTGTTGATCGCGAAGTACTCGCCCGGCGGCAGCGACGCCGCGGCGATCATCGCCATGATCGCGACGAAGCTCTCGAGCAGCATCGCGCCGTAGCCGATGAAGCGCGCGTCGGTCTCGCGCTCGAGCAGCTTGGGCGTGGTCCCCGAGGCGATCAGCGAGTGGAAGCCCGAGATCGCGCCGCAGGCGATCGTGATGAAGCAGAACGGGAAGATCGTGCCGCCGAAGATCGGGCCCGAGCCGTCGGCGAAGCGCGTGATCGCCGGCAGGTGCAGCTCCGGCCGGACCGCCAGGATCCCGATCGCCAGCAGGAAGACCGTCCCCAGCTTGACGAAGGTCGACAGGTAGTCGCGCGGGGCGAGCAGCAGCCAGACCGGCAGGATCGAGGCCGCCAGCCCGTAGGCGATCACGAGCCAGGCCAGCGGCAGGCGCTCGAGCGTGAAGGCCGGCCCCAGGGCCGGGTGGACCGAGACCCAGTGCCCGCCCCACAGCGCGGCCAGCAGGAAGACCAGCCCGATCGAGGTCGCGACCCAGACCTCGCGGCCGTGCCCGCCGCGCATGATCAGCCCCATCCCCATCGCGATCGGGATCGTCATCCCGACCGTGAACAGGCCCCACGGGCTCTCGGCCAGCGCGTTGACCACGACCAGCCCCAGGACCGCGATCAGGATGATCATGATCAGCAGGATCCCGATCGTCCCGGCCAGCGCGCCCGCCGGCCCGAGGTAGTCGCGCGCCAGCTTCGCCAGCGAGCGCCCGTCGCGCCGCGTGCTCATCACCAGCACGACGAAGTCCTGGACCGCCCCGCCCAGCACGCCGCCGATCAGGATCCAGATCGTCCCCGGCAGGTAGCCGAACTGCGCCGCGAGGATCGGCCCGATCAGCGGGCCCGGCCCGGCGATCGCGGCGAAGTGGTGGCCGAACACGACCCAGCGGTTGGTCGGGACGAAGTCGCGGCCGTCGTCGTGGCGCACCGCCGGCGTGACGTTGGCGTCGGACAGTCGCAGCACCTTGACGGCGATGAAGTGCGAGTAGAAGCGGTAGGCGATCGCGTAGGTGCAGACCGCGGCGATCACGACGTAGGCCGCCGAGATCGGCTCGTTCCGGGCGAAGGCCACCGCGGCGAAGGCGGCCGCGCCGGCCAGCGCGACCGCGACCCAGATCAGCCAGCGGACGGGGGTCATGGCCCGTGAATCTACACCAGCCGGCCGCGGGACGGGGCCGCGCCGCCCGGTTCCGCGGGCCGCGACGGCCGCGCCCGGCGGCCCTGCGGCGGCCCCGTCGCGGCCCCCCGGGCGCGTACAATGCCGCCGTGCCGATCGAAGACCCGAACGCG
>CAYZDB010000176.1:0-6343 GCA_964476985.1 uncultured Acidobacteriota bacterium
CCGGCCTCTGTGCCGGCCCGCACTCCGCGTCGCGCCGTTCGGGCCGCCACAGAGGGCGGCCCCTACCGCATGGCCGAGGTCCGCGTCAAGGCATCCGGGCCGCCGCGGCGCGCGGCCCCCGCGGCGCGCGGCCGCCCGTGCGCGTCCGGCGATCACGGCAGTTTCGTGCGGATGTCCGCCAGCCAGTTGGTGACCACGCGCAGGTCCGGGGCCTCCGCGCCGCGCAGCATCTCGACCATCACGAAGCGGCTGCCGTCGGCGGTGACGTCGTAGTTCCCCGGCCGGGCCCAGCCGAACTTCCCGCTGAAGAGCTTCACGGGCTGCGCGGCCTGGAAGGACGGCGTGGTGGCGATCCCCACCTCCATCATCACGTCCCCTTCGGCGTAGTAGAGCGTGCGCCCGTCCTTCGACCAGAGCGCCCCGGTGCCGCCCGCGGTGGAGACCTGGTAGCGGCTGCCGGGTCCGGGCCAGGGTCGGACGTAGATCTCCGGTCGCCCCGACTCGTCCGAGCTGTAGGCGATGAACCGGCCGTCGGGCGAGACCGCCGGGGTGGTCTCGCTGAACTCGGTGTTCAGAAAGGGGCGCGGCGCGCTCCCGGTCTCCTGGACCCAGATGTCGTCGCCGGCCGCGGTCTCGTCCACGAAGGCCAGCAGGCGGCCGTCGGCCGACCAGGAGGGAGCCAGCCGCGAGTCGTCCGACGCCGCGATCGGCTCCACCGGACCGGTGCCGTCCCACGGCTTCGACGCGACCAACCGCGAGCTCTCGTTCTGCACGGCGAAGCTGATCCGCTCCGGGCCCGGTCCCCAGGCCGGATCGTGGTTGTCCCCCTCGAAGGTCACGCGGGTCATCGTCCCGCGTGCCAGGTCGCGCACCCACAGGTCGCAGTTGGGGGTCTGGGCCTTGCGGACGAGCAGCCGCGCGCCGTCGGGCGACAGCCGCGGCTGGGCCCAGCTGGCGGTCTCCTCGAGGATCGGCGTCGCCTTCCCGGTCCGGTCGACCCAGACCAGGCGCGCTTCGCCCGCCAGGCCGGTCGCGGTGTCGGACGGCGTGTAGATCAGCGTTCCATCGCCGGCGACGTCGTACGCTCCCTCACCGTTCGGGCCGCGCATCACGCCGGAGAGGACCGTCACCGGCTCGCCGACCGGCTCGCCGCGCGCCGCGTCGAGGCGAACCACCGCGACCTCGTTGGCGGACGGGCGGAAGAAGAGCAGGTGCCCGGTCGCCAGGTAGTGCGGCGTCGACGCGTCGCGCAGGATCATCCGGTGCGGGCCGGGCGCGGTCGAGGCGGCGGCGATCGAGAAGCTGTTGTCGAGGTTGTTGACGGTGAACAGCACGGTCTTGCCGCCCGCAAGGAGCAGCGGCTGCATGTGGAAGCGCTCTCCCGCGGCCGGCGTAGTCAGCCTCTCGGGCGGGGCGTCGGCCCGCGCGACGGTGGCGAGGCCGTTCCAGAAGACCCCGGCGATTCGCACCCCCTCGACGATCATCGACGCGCCGGGGCCCCACGCGAAGGTGGCGTTGAAGCCCACCGTGTCGGCGACCCGCTGCGGGCTGCCGCCACTCAGCGAGACGCGAAAGAGCCCGCGCTCGCCGGCGTAGGCGATCCACCTGCCGTCGGGCGAGAAGTCGGGCCCCGAGCCCGGCACGCTGCCGCTGATCGGGCGCGCCTCGAAGGAGTTCGCGGCGCGCAGCTGCACCGGCGAGCGCCCGACGAGCATCGGCGGCGAGAAGGCGATCCAGCGGCCGTCGGGTGAGATCGCGGAGGTCGAGCCGGTGTTGAAGCCGGCCTCCGGAATCGTGGCGCTCCACGACGCCGGCGTCGGGACGCTGCGCATGCGGCTGCCGGCGAACCAGGCGATCGCCGCCAGCAGCAGCGCGCCCGCCGCGGCCAGCGCGCGGGCCCGCGACGAGGCGCGAGGCGCCGGGACGGCGCCGGCTCCCGTCGCCGCCGCCGGCGCGCCGTCCGCGTCGGCCCGCCCTTCGAGCGCGTCGACGATCTCGATCCGCGCGTCGGCCAGGTCGCGCAGCCGGCGCTCGGGGTCCTTCTCGAGGCAGCGCCGGATCAGCCGCCGCAGCGAAGCCGGCGTCGCCGCGGGCAGCGCCGCCATCTCCGGCTCGCCGCGCAGCACGGCGGCCAGCGTGTCGGAGACCGTCTCGCCGAAGAAGGCGCGCTTGCCGGTCAGCATCTCGAAGAGCAGGCAGCCGAAGGCCCAGACGTCGGTGCGCTGGTCGACCGCCTTGCCGCGCGCCTGCTCGGGGCTCATGTAGGCCGCGGTCCCGAGGATCGTCCCCGCCGCCGTGCCGCCCGAGGTGATCGTCGGCGACATCGTCGGCGACGCGGTCGGCGAGACGCTCGACGCACCGCCGAACGGATCGGTCGGCTTGGCCAGGCCGAAGTCGAGCACCTTGACGCGGCCGCCGTCGGTCAGCTTGACGTTCGCGGGCTTCAGGTCGCGGTGCACGATCCCGCGGGCGTGCGCGGCCTCGAGCCCCTCCGCGACCTGCCGCGCGACCGGCAGCGCCTCCTCCAGCGGCATCGGCCCCCTCGCCAGCCGCTCGGCGAGGTCCTCGCCGGGGACCAACTCCATCACCAGGAAGCGCACGCCGTCGGCCTCGTGCAGCCCGTGGACCGCCGCGACCGAGGGGTGGTTGAGCGCGGCCAGCGTGCGAGCCTCGCGCTCGAAGCGCGCCAGGCGCTCGGGATCGTTGGAGAAGACGTCGAGCATCAGCTTGAGCGCGACGTCGCGTCCGAGCGTGGTGTCCGTCGCGCGCCAGACGACGCCCATCCCCCCCTCGCCGATCGGCTCGACGAGGCGGTAGTGCAGCAGCGTGGAGCCGGGGGCGAGCGGCATCGCGGGGACCTCCGGCGCGGAGTCTACGCGCAGATCGCGCGGGCCGGTCGCGGCCGGGACAAACTCGCAGTAAGGCGTGCGTGCTACTCGAGCGCGTGCACCGCCAGCGCGATCAGCGCCGCGAGTGCGGTCACGACTCCCGCCAGCGCCAGCGCCAGGATCGCCCAGCGCGCGGCGGCGCCGTCGAGCGCCGGCGCGGCCCAGCCACCGTAGCGCACGGGCGCGACCGCCGGGGCCGGCAGGGCCCCGGCCAGCGCCCCGCTCCGCAGCGCCTGCTCCATCTCGCCGGCGCTGGCGAAGCGCTGCGCGGGATCGGCCGCCAGCGCGCGCTCGACGATCGCAACGAACCAGTCCGGCAGGTCGGGCCGCTGGTCGCGCAGGTGGCGCGGGCCGCTCGCCACGTGGGCCCCGCGGATCTCCGCGAGCGTCGCACCGCGGACCGGGAAGTCGCCCGTCGCCATGTGGTAGAGCAGCACCCCCAGCGCGTACAGGTCGGCGCGCGGGGTCGTGGCCTCGCCGCGCAGCAGCTCGGGCGCCATGTAGAGCGGCGTGCCGGAGACCGGCGCAGCGGGCGGCGCGCCCGGCGAGAGCACGGTTCCCGCCCCCAGGTCCATCAGCACGATCCGCCCGCCCGCCGCGCGCATCACGTTGCTGGCCTTCACGTCGCGGTGCACGAGGCCGGCGTGGTGCAGCGCGGCCAGCGCGTGGCACAGTTCGATCGCGATCCGCGCTGCCTCCTCCGCGGCCAGCGGCCCCTCCTCCTCGAGAAAGCACGAGAGCGACCGGCCCTGCACGATCTCCATCCAGAAGCCGACGCGGCCGTCGTGCTTCTCGGCGCCATAGACCGTGACGACGTTGGGATGCGCGACGCGCGCGAACAGGCGGGCCTCGTGCAGCATCAGCTCGGCGTGCCCGGGGTGGCCGGAGAGCCCGGGGTGCAGCAGCTTCAGCGCCACCTCGCGCCCCAGCCGCGTGTCGCGGGCCCGGAAGACGTCGCCGAAGGCGCCGGAGCCGATCCGCTCCTGGACGTCGAGCGTCCCCCAGCGGAACGGCACGACCGGCCCCGCTGGCGGCTTCCGCGGCGCTGCCCCGGGCTCCTGCTGCAGCTCGCGGTGCAGCCGCGCCACCCGCTCCAGCGCGCGCAGGTGCTCGACCAGCTCGGGGTCCGCGGCCAGCTCGGCGTCGCGCTGGATCTCCTCCCAGTCGATCCGCACCCCGTCGGCGATCGCGGCGGCCAGCGAGATGCGGCGGCTCTCACGGGTGGTCACGGCGCATCTCCTCGGCCAGTCGCACCAGCGCGCGGCTGACGACCATCCGGGCCGCGTCGGGGCTGGAGCGCCCGAGCAGCGCCGCCAGCTCGTCGTAGCCCAGCCCCAGCTCGATCCGGCCGACGATCGCCTCGCGCTCGGTCTCGCGCAGCGCGGCCAGCGCCCGCTCGTAGCGCTCGGCGGTCTCGGCGCCGATCGCGTCCTCGAGCGGGGTGTGGCGGTCGGCCGGCTCGGCCAGCGGCAGCGACTCGACCGGCAGCCGGGCGTGAACGCGGCGCAGCTCGTCCCGGATCCGGTTGCGGACGGCCTGGCGCAGGTAGGCCTGCAGGCCGGCGTCGGTCCGGGGCTCGATGTGGCCGATCTGGTGCAGCGTGTGGAGGAAGGCCTCCTGGACCAGGTCGTCGGTGTCGATCACCGCGCGCGCCCAGCGCGGCAGGCGGCCGCGGCTCCAGGCCCGCAGCCGGGCGCGATAGCGCAGAAAGAGGGCGTCGAGCGCCTGACGGTCTCCCCCTCTTGCGCGCTCGAGCAGGACCAGCGACGAGTCCGGCGTGACGCCGTTCTGCTTCTCGCCGGAACTCCCCGCCGGATTGGGCACCCTTGCGGGCCCAGCCACGGCGGCTCCCCCTTCAGTCCAGCGAACGGCGCCATTCTACTCCCGGAGCCGCCGCGGGGGCGGTTTCCACGGCCTGCCGTTTTTTCGATAATGATTCTCGATTCGCGCGCGAGGGCGGGCCCGCCGGACCGCTCGCCCCGGCGGCCCGGCCCGGGGGATGCGGCGCGGCGCGGGCCTTTGCGCTAGCTTTTGGCGTCCCGTTCCGTACCCCCGCCCAGGAGAGTCCCTTGTCCTTCCCGCCCCAGACCCCGGACGACGAGCGCCTGCTCGACGAACTGGTCAACTTCCAGGAGATCATCCGGCAGGTCAAGCCCGCGCCGGGCGAGATGCCCTCCGTCCCGGGAATCGAGATCGCCGGCTGCTCGCTGCCGCTCCACGGCCACGCCGGCGGCGACCACATCCTCTACATCGCCTTCGACAAGCGCTACGACCTCGAAGCGCGGATCCGCGCGGCCCGCGCCGCCGGCCGGGAGGAGGTCGCCGAGCAGCTCGAGCTGAACCGGACGCGGGCCGGGATCCTGCTGGCCGACGTCGCCGGCCACCGCATGACCGACGCCCTGGTCGCGGCGATGCTGCACCAGGCCTTCCTGGTCGGGACCTACTACGAGCTGGACAACTTCGGGCAGATCACGACCAAGCTGTTCGAGCACCTCAAGACCCGCTTCTTCGAGTCGACCGGCCTGAAGAAGTACGTGACGATGATCTACGGCGAGATCGACAGCAGCGGGAAGTTCCGTTTCATTTCGGCCGGCCACCCGGCGCCGCTGGTCTTCTCGCGCGAGTACGGGCACTTCGTGACGATCGCGCCCGAGCAGGTCGTGACCACGACGCCGGTCGGGATGATCCCGTCCACCGTCGACCTCGACGGCCTGCGCCACCGCGTCGACGACGACCTGCGCGAGCGCTACACGATCAACGAGATCAGCCTGATGGGCTGGGGCGACATCCTGCTGCTCTACACCGACGGGCTGTCGGACCACGGCGGGCACCTGTTCTTCCCGGCGGAGGTCGAGCGGTTGCTCTCCGACGCCCGCGACCTGCCGGCGGCCGCGATCTGCGCCCGGCTGGAGGAGGCGGTGCGCGCGGTCGGCCCCGCGACCGACGACATCAGCTTCGTGGTGGTGAAGAAGGTGTGACCGGCCGGGTATCCTCGCCGCGAGGTGACCCATGGCCGCCCGATCGCGCCGTCCCGCTCCCGCCCCTCCCCGCACCTCCCGCCCCTCCCGCGCGGCCTCGCTGCCCCCCGGGCCGACCCGCGCGCTGGGCCCCGCGCTGGCCCACGGCCAGCGCCAGGCCCAGGCGGCCATCCGCGCCCGCGCATCCCTCGCGCGCGGCAAGCGCGCCGGCGCGGCCGGCCTCGTGGTGGCCGAGGGGGACTCGTGGTTCGACTACCCGTTCCACAGCGTGCTCGCGGCGCTGGAGCGGCGGCTCGGCTTCGAGGTCGAGTCGGTCGCGCACCGCGGCGACAGCGCCGAGGAGATGGCCTACGACGCGGCGCAGCTCGCCGGCGCGGCGCGGCTCTTCGAGCGGCTGGCGCGGCAGGACCGCCGGCCGCGCGCGATCCTGCTCTCGGCCGGTGGCAACGACGTCGTCGGGAGCGAGTTCCGGGTCCT
>CAYZDB010000177.1:0-6333 GCA_964476985.1 uncultured Acidobacteriota bacterium
TCGGCGTCGTCCTCGAGCACCGGCGCCTGCTGTGTTGCCTTTCCGGGGCGCTCGCGGCGGCGATAGGAGACCAGGTAGAGCATTCCGTCCCGGGTCACTCGCAGCGGCCGGGTGAGCGCCGGCAGGTGGGCGGCCGCGAGGCGCCCCTGCGGCTCTCCGGGCTTTGCCCGCCAGAGCGCCCCTTCCTCCGAGTCCTCAGCGGTCACGAAGAAGATCTCGTCGCCGGCCCAGAGCCCCCCGGTGGCGATGCCGAAGAGTTGGATCTCGTCGCGGGCGAGAGTGATGTCGGGTGCCGCACGCCGGCCGTCGGCATCGTAGAACGCGATCCGCTCGCGGCGCGACTCGCCGCCCAGGCGCGTCGCGCGGGTTGCGACGGCGAACACTGCTCCGTCCGCGCGCCAGCCAAGGAAGTGCGACCAGGGCGGGATGAACCGGCGCGGGGACCCCGTGTCGGGATCGACGACCCAGAGGTGCCGCCAGCAGTTGAGTACTGCGCTTCGGCCGCCGGGCGCGAAGTCGACCTGCCAGGTCGACACCGCGCCGCCCAGGGCGACGCGGATCAGGAGCGGGGTGACCGTCACGAGGACCCCTGCGATCGCCAGCAGCGCGACGCCCGTCACCAGCGCGGCGCGGCGGGCCCGGCCGCGGCCCGCTGGTTCGCCGCGCGTGAAGGCGAGCCAGGCGGCCAGCGGGAAGGACAGCGCAACGAGCGCGAGCGGCCAGAGCGAGAACCATCCGATCGCTTCGAAGAGCACGACCTGGGAACGCAGCAACTGGATGGCGGCAGCGACGACCCCCAGCCCGAGCATCAGTCCCAGCAATGCCGCCGCCAGCGACACAGCGCCGAGCGCCGCCGCCAGCAGCGTGCCGCACGCGGCCAGTGCCGAAAGCAGGCCCCCGGTCGCCACGAGCAGCGGCCAGGACTCGGTCGACACGCCGTAGACCGCGCGCGCCAGGAACCACGCGAGCCCCAGCGTCGCCGCGGCGACGGCCGACCACGCGGTCAGGGCGGCGCCGCATCGCGCCGCGAAGAGCCGGCGCGGCGGCACCGGCCGATCCAGCAGAAAGGACTCGGTCCCGGACGCGCGGTCGGCGGTGAAGGCCTGGCTGAAGGCGAGCAGTGCCCAGAGCGGCCAGACGCCGAGGCCGAGGATCAGCGGCAGCGCGCTGCCGATCGCGGTCTCCGCACTGACCGGCCCCGATCCGTAGACCCCGCCGATCGTCAGCGCGAGCCCGAGCGCGAACAGCGCCCCGGTGCCGATGCCGGCGGCGACGAGGGCGCGCTGCTGCTTGAGCGCCTTGCCGACGAGCGCCCTAGACATGGGACGTCTCCTTCGGACCCGCCGGGTGGCGCAGCGCGGCGACGAGGATCTCCTCCAGCCCGAGTTCCTCGATCGTGACGTGCGTCGCGCCCAGCCCCTGCAGGCGGCGGGACAGCTCCGCCAGCGCCCCGTCCTCCCGCTCCTCGGCGGTCACGACCAGCGTGCGGCCGTCGGCGCGCTGGTCGAGCAGCCCGGGGAAGTGCGGCAGGTCGGGTGGATCCGACGCGAACACCGCGGCCAGCCGGCGGACGCGCCGCCTGAGCGCGTCGAGCGAGCCCTCCAGCCGGATCCGCCCCGCGTCGAGGTAGACCACCCGGTCGGCGACGCGCTCGAGATCGTGGATCAGGTGCGAGGCGTAGACGACCGCGCCCCCTTCGTCGTGGATCGCGGCCAGGATCCCCTCCAGCACCTCGCGCCGGACCAGCGGATCGAGCCCGGCCGTCGGGTCGTCGAGCAGCAGGATCTCGGGGCGCGCCCCGACCGCGAGCGCCAGCGCGACCTTGGCCTTGGTGCCGCGCGAGAGCGTGCGGATCTTCGCGCGGGGGTCGAGCGCCAGCCGCTCGACGAACTCGCCGGCGCGGCGCGGGTCCCAGCGCGGCGCCAGCGCGGCCCCGAAGCGCAGGATC
The DNA here is from genome assembly GCA_964476985.1 of uncultured Acidobacteriota bacterium. Lineage (GTDB taxonomy): Bacteria > Acidobacteriota > Polarisedimenticolia > J045 > J045 > JALOKP01. Next base: position 1,949 of record CAYZDB010000177.1, read on the forward strand.
TCGCCGACCGTCATCCACGGGTAGAGCGCGCTCTCCTCGGACAGCAGCGCGACGCGCTCCCGCACGGCCAGGCCGTTCGCCGCCGGGTCGAGGCCCAGCACGCGGACCGTGCCGGAGTCGGGCCAGAGCACGCCGTTGGCCAGGCGCAGCGCGGTCGTCTTCCCGGCGCCGTTGCGGCCGACGAGCGCGACCACTTCGCCCGCCTCGATCGCCAGCGAGAACCGGTCGAGCGCGACGGTGCGGCGCCCGATCCCCCCGACGCCACCGAAGGAGCGCGTCACCTCGCGGAACTCGATCACGGGGGCGGTCATCGGTCGTCCTCCGGTGGCGTGGTCTTCCCGGCCCGGGCCGCGGCCGCCTGCGCCCGGTCGCGCGCGCGTGCCGCGACGCGCCCGGCGAGCGCGGCGGCGGGAATGGCGAGCGCCTCGGACTCGTCCAGCAGCCGGTCGATCGCGGCGTCGAGCAGGGTCTCGCGCGACGCTCCGCCCGCCGCGAGCGCCTGCTCGGCGACGAAGGTCCCCTGCCCGACGCGCGTCCGGACGACCCCCTGCGACTCCAGCTCCTGGACCGCGCGGGCGACCGTGTTCCGGTTGAGGCGAAGCTGGACGGCCAGGTCGCGGACGGGCGGAAGCCGGTCCCCCGGGCGCAGGGCGCCGATCGCGACGAGACGCCTAACTCCCTCTACCAGCTGGAGATAGAGAGGGGTGGGGAGCGCGGGGTCGAGGTCGAGGATCACGTGAAATGTCCTAATGTCATAGGACAATATGGACAATGAGCGGGAAAACGGCAAGTCCGCGGCGACCGGCCGGGGCAGCGCGGCCGCGGCGGGACTCCCGTCCCCCCCGGGGTTAGGATTCCCCGTCCCCGCGCCGCCCCGCGCGGGGTTCCGAAGGAGTCCGAGATGTCGATCAGGTACTGCGCGGCGCTCGCCCTGGCCGTGATGTCGCTCCTCGCGCCGCTCGCCGGCGCGCAGACGGCCGTTCCGGCCCCGTCCCACCCGTTCAGCGTGACGGACCTCGTCTCGATGCAGCGGATCTCGGACCCCCAGCTCTCGCCCGACGGGCGCCGGATCGTCTTCGTGGTCCGCAGCACCGACCTCGAGGCGAACCGCGGCCGGACCGACCTGTGGATCGTGGACGTCGACGGGACGAACCTGCGCCAGCTCACCTCGCACCCGGAGAACGAGTCGAGCCCGCGCTGGGCGCCCGACGGGAAGTCGGTCTACTTCCTCGCGGGGCGCGGCGGCAGCGAGCAGGTCTGGCGCCTGCCGCTCGACGGCGGCGAGGCGGCCGCAGTGACCAGCCAGCCGCTCGACGTCGACTCCTTCCAGCTCTCGCCCGACGGCCGCACGCTGGCGCTCTCGATGCGGACCTGGGTCGACTGCGCCGACGCCGCCTGCACCGCGAAGCGCGACGCGGAGCGCGCCAAGAACAAGGCGACCGGCACGGTCTACGACTCGCTGATGGTCCGGCACTGGGACAGCTGGCTCGACGGCAAGCGCAACCACGTCTTCACCGTGCCGGTGGCCGGCGGGACCGCGGTCGACGTGATGAAGGGGATGAACACCGACTGCCCGGGCCGCCCGTTCGGCGGGGCCGAGGACTACGCCTTCACGCCGGACGGGAAGTCGCTGGTCATCACCGCCAAGACCGTCGGGGCCAACCCGGCCGAGGAGGCCTGGACCACCAACTACGACCTCTACCTGGTCCCGGTCGACGGCTCCGCGGCGCCGCGCAACCTGACCGCCGCGAACGCGGCGTGGGATGCGCGCCCGGTCTTCTCGCCCGACGGCCGGACCCTGGCCTACCTGGCGATGAGCAAGCCCGGCTACGAGGCCGACCGCTACCGGATCATGCTGCGCGGCTGGCCGGACGGGACGGCGCGCGAGCTGGCGCCGACCTGGGACCGCTCGCCCGCGGAGATCGTCTTCTCGCCCGACGGCAAGACGCTCTACGCCACGGCCGACAACCTGGGCCACCACTCGCTGTTCGCGATCGACGTCGCGAGCGGGAAGGCGAGCGAGCTGGTCAAGGACGGGAACTTCGGCGGCATCGGCGCGGCAGCGGGGCTGGTCGTCGCGCACGGCGAGAGCTTCACGCTCCCGGCCGAGCTGTTCGTGCTCGAGCCGGGCGACAGCGGGCCGACGCAGATCACGCACTTCAACAAGGACCGGCTGGCCGCGGTCCGGATGGGCGGCGCGGAGCTGTTCAGCTTCACCGGCGCGGCGGGGCGCACGGTCTACGGCTGGATCGTCAAGCCGGTCGATTTCGTCCCGACGAAGAGCTACCCGGTCGCGTTCCTGATCCACGGCGGGCCGCAGGGCTCGTGGAACAACGACTTCCACTACCGCTGGAACCCGCAGACCTACGCCGGCGCGGGCTACGCCGTGATCATGATCGACTTCACCGGCTCGACCGGGTACGGCCAGGCCTTCACCGACGCGATCAAGGGGGACTGGGGCGGCGCGCCGCTGGTCGACCTGCAGAAGGGGCTCGAGGCCGCGCGCGCGAAGTACCCGTGGGTCTCGAAGACCCGGGGCTGCGCGCTGGGCGCGAGCTTCGGCGGCTACATGATCAACTGGATCGCGGGGGCCTGGCCCGACGGGTTCCAGTGCCTGGTCAGCCACTCGGGCACGCTCGACGAGGCCTTCGGCTACTTCGACACCGAGGAGCTGTGGTTCCCCGAGTACGACCACGGCGGTCTCCCCTGGGAGAAGCCGGACTACGCGAAGCACAACCCGGTCACGCTGATCAAGAACTGGAAGACGCCGATGCTGGTCGTCCACGGCAGCAAGGACTACCGGGTCGTCGTGACGCAGGGGATCGGTACCTTCAACGCCCTGCAGCGCAAGGGGATCCCGAGCCAGTTCCTGCACTTCCCGGACGAGAACCACTGGATCCTCAAGCCGGCCAACAGCATTCTCTGGCACGGGACCGTGATCGACTGGCTGAACCGCTGGACCGGGGAGGCCCGGTGACCGCACGCCGCGTGATGGTCTTCGTCGCCGCGCTCCTGGCGGGCTCGGCGCTCGCGGCGGCGGCGGGCGAGCTGGTCGTCACGGTCGACCCGGCCGCGACCAAGGCCAGCTTCGTGCTGCGGGCGACGCTGCACAAGGCGGAGGGGCGGATCCCGCTCACGGCGGGGGAGATCCGCTTCGATCCCGCGACCGGCCGGGCCTCGGGGAAGCTCGTCTTCGACGCCACCAAGGCCACGACCGACAACGAGGGGCGCGACCGGAAGATGCACGAGGAGGTGCTCGAGAGCGCGAAGTACCCCGAGGCGGTGTTCGTGCCGGAGAAGGTCGAGGGACCGTTCAACAACACCGGCGTCTCGAAGCTCAAGCTGATCGGGACGATCACGATCCACGGCGGGGCGCACCCGCTGACCGTCCCGCTCGACGTGCAGGCCACCGGGACCCAGGTCAGCGCGAAGGGCACGTTCCAGATCCCCTACGTCGCGTGGGGGATGAAGGACCCCAGCATGTTCGTGGTGCGCGCGGCGAAAGAGGTCGACGTGACGCTCGAGTCGGCCGGCTCGATCGCTCCGGCCCCGTGACGCGCGTGGCCGCGCCCCGCACCCCGCTCCTCGCCGCGCTTCTTCTTCTGCTCGCCGCGGGCGGGGCATCCACGCCCGGGCCCGCGCCCGTCGCGGTGGCGGTCCGGGCCCGAGCGGTCGCGCCGGGCGAGCCGATCCGGATCGTCGTCCGGGCGGACGAGCCGCTGGCGGAGCTGAGCGGCCGCTTCCTGGGCGCGGTGGTGTTCTTCGCGCGCGACGGCGCGGCCGGCGCGGCGGGCGGCGAGACCTGGTCGGGCTGGGCGGCCGTGCCGCTCGACCGGAAGCCGGGCGCGGCGACGATCGACCTCGCCGGCCGGACCGTGGCGGGCGCCGAAGTGGTGGGCGCGCACGCGGTGACGATCGAGAAGCGGGTCTTCCCGGAAGAGCGCCTGAAGGTCGAGCCGAAGTACGCCGAGCCGCCCAAGGAGGTCCAGGCCCGGATCGAGCGCGAGCGCCAGGAGCTGGGCGCGATCTACGCGCGGCGCCGCGCGGTGCCGCCTCCCGGCGCGGCGTTCGTCAAGCCGGTGCCGGGCGACGCGACCGGGATCTTCGGCGCACGGCGCGTCTTCAACGGTAAGCCGCGCTCGCCCCACTCGGGAGTCGACCTCAAGGCGGCGACCGGAACGCCGGTGGTCGCGGCCGGGCCCGGCCTGGTCGTGCTGGCCAAGGACCTCTACTACTCCGGCCTGACCGTGATCCTGGACCACGGCGGCGGGATGTTCACGCTCTACGCGCACCTCTCGCGGATCGACGTGAAGGACGGCGCGGCGGTCGAGGCCGGCGCGCCGCTGGGGCTCTCGGGCGCGACCGGCCGCGTCACGGGGCCGCAC